>CAMHDG010000068.1 GCA_946183815.1 uncultured bacterium
AATATCAATACCACGTTTTTTAGCAATAACAGGTGCGTTAACATAGTTAACACCCTCTAATCTTGCAGATAGAGCCCCTTTCATAACTGCAACCTCAAGCGGTTGGATATCTAAATCAGACAAATCGCCCTGTGCCGTAATTTCTATTGATTTTATTACCCCTGTTGAAAGTTGAACGGCAAGTTCGCCTGAGTTTTCCGCAATTTGCATATAGTCTTTTACGGGTTCTAACTTGTCAGGTCTTAAAGACGGAATATTAACCGCAGAAGATGCCGAACCGCCTGATAATACCTCTTTTATCTGTTCTGCAACATCTATCGCTACATTTAATTGTGCCTCTGTTGTACTAGCCCCTAAGTGCGGAGTAAGAACGATATTCTTTTCACATTCAAGTAACGGACAGGTTTCAATGTTTGGTTCATTTTCATAAACATCTATTGCTGCCCCTGCAACATAGCCTGAATTTATAGCATCTTTTAAATCTGCTTCATTTATAATTCCGCCTCTTGCACAGTTTACAAGTCTTACACCTTTTTTCATTTTTGAGATGGTGTCTTTGTTAATCATATTAACAGTGTCTTTTGTTTTTGGAACGTGAACCGTTATAAAATCGCATCTGCCCCAAAAATCATCAAGTTTTTCTATGTATTCACCACCCATTTTTTCAACAATTTCTTTAGAAGTGAATGGATCATAAACAACGACTTTCATTCCAAGTGCAAGTGCAACTTCTGCAACGTGTGAGCCGATTTTCCCTAAACCGATTACCCCAAGGGTTTTCTTATATAATTCTGTTCCTGTAAATTTACTTCTATCCCACTTGCCTTCTTTTGTAGAACAAGCAGCAGGTGCTATGTTTCTTGCCATTGCAAGCATAAGTGCAATAGTATGTTCAGATGCTGCCATAGTGTTGCCGTCTGGTGAGTTTACGACAATTATACCTTTTTGGGTTGCTGCTTCAAGATTTATATTATCAACTCCGACTCCTGCACGACCAATAATTTTTAGATTTTTACCCGCTTCTATTACAGCAGGTGTTACTTTGGTTTGACTTCTAACCATAAGTGCATCGTATTGAGGAATTACTTTTACTAATTCTTCTTCACTCATTGTAGGTAAAAAATCTACCTCTGCTGCAGCCTCTATAATTTTCCCTGCTGCTTCATTTATTTTATCTGTAACTAATACTTTCATTATTTTGCCCCCAATTCTGCAATCACGGTTGCTACACCTTTGCCTAATTCAAATTTGTATCCGAGTTTATGAAGGGTTGCTTCAAGTGCACCAACAGCAGAGATTACATCTCTGTCACAAACAAAACCTAATGTCCCCATTCTGAAGATTTTGTCTTTTAGTGCGTTTTGACCGTTTGCAACAACAATATCAAAATCTTTTGTAATTGTTTTTCTAATATCAGGAACTGAAATACCTTCAGGCGGGAAGATTGATGTAATAGAGTGGCTTGCGTTTTTATCCTCTTTGACAACGAGTTCAAGTCCGATTGCTTTTACTGCCTTTCTTAAAGCCATTGCATGACGTCTGTGACGTGCATTCATATTTTCAATACCCTCTTCTTTAATCATTTCAAGAGCCTTGTCCAGCCCGACAAATAGATTAACAGCAGGAGTAAACGGAGTAGAATTTGCTCTTGTTGATTTTCTGTATGCTGCCCAATCCCAGTAGAAACTTGGGTGTTTACATTCTTCATATACTTTCCATGCTCTTTCATTTGCTGTCAAAAAAGCAAGTCCCGGAGGAATCATAAATCCTTTTTGTGAGCCGGAAACAAGAACATCAATACCCCATTCATCAGGTTTACACTCCATTGCACAAACTGATGTTACGCCATCAACAACAGATAATGCCCCATGTTCTCTTATTATTGAACAAAGTGTTTTTATGTCATTTGCTGCTCCGGTTGAGGTTTCACTGTGAGTCAGAGTGACAATCTTTATTTCTTTATTTGTGTCTTCTGCTAATCTTTTTCTTAAAACCTCAGGGTCAATAACTTCGCCTGTTTCAACTTCAATTTTTTCAACAACAGCCCCTCTTGATTCTGCAATCTTTGCCCAACGGTTTCCAAAGTTGCCTAACACTAAAGATAAAACGTGATCGCCTTCATTAACAAGGTTTTCTAATGCTGCACACATAGCACCTGTTCCGCTTGAGGTATAAACGAACACATCATTTTCTGTTTGAAAAACATATTTTAGGTTGGAATAAACTCTCTCCAGCACTGCCGAAAATTCACTGCTTCTGTGCCCTATCGGGTGTTTTGCTATTTCCATCATTACGCTTTCAGGTACAGGTGTCGGTCCCGGTATCATTAAAAATGTTTTATCTTTCATTTCTACTCCTCCTCTTTTTTCAATATTATCTCATAAATTATTTAAAAATATGCAATATATAAAGAAAATTTAATCAACTGTCTAATATGTGTAATATATTATTTGTCATTTACCCCCTTTTTATTTATAATTGTAAAAGGAGATAGATTATGAAAAAAACAACTGTTAATTATCCTTTTTTGTCTAAAGAGGTTGAAATATACGAAAGAGAAAATGGTCATAAAATAGTTTTGGCTCATAAGCCGGGGGATATGGTGAATGTTTCATCTTGGGTTAAAACAGGTTCAATAAATGAAAATGAAAAGAATAACGGAATATCTCATTTTCTTGAACATTTGATGTTTAAAGGCACTCACAAACATCCTGCGGGAGAATTTGACAGAACCTTAGAGGCAAAAGGGGCAATAGTTAATGCTGCAACGTGGAAAGACTATACTTTTTATTATGTAACTTTGCCAAAAGCAGAATTTGACTTGGCACTTGAATTACATGCTGATATGATGATAGATCCTGTTTTACCGCATCATGAGATTGGTGAACCGTTTGATTTGAATGACAAAAATATTGGTACAAAACGTGAACGTCATGTTGTTATTGAAGAAATCAGAATGAGGGAAGATCAGCCATGGACTAAGGTTTATAATGCTTGCAACAGAGCAATGTATTCTTCTCACCCTTATAAAAGAGATGTTATCGGTACTCCGCAAATTATTTCTCAAGTGACACAAGAAGAAATTATGAATTATTATAAGACTTTCTATTCTCCAAATAATATGACAACTATTGTTGTTGGTGATTTTAATCACGAAGATGTTTTAAATAAGTTAGAAAGTTTATTTGATTTTGGGAACAGGGGTAAGTGTGAAATGAGGGAATACGCTATTGACACTCCGACTTCTGAAACAAAATACATTGAAAATACCGCTTGTATCAATTCTGCCTTTTTGATGTTTGGTTATTTAGGTGTTGTTGCAAAGGATATTAAAAATAGTATTTTATTAGATATGCTTTCAATAATTTTAGGTGAAGGTGCAAGTTCAAGATTATATAAAAATCTTATTGAAAAACAACCTGAACAGATTTTTAATATGATTGATTCAGAGCATTATATTTTCAGAGATGGCAGTAATTTCTTTGTTCAGGCTAATTTTACCCCTGATAAAAAAGAGGTTGCTATTGATTTGGTTAAGAAGGAAATCGAATCAGTAAAATCTACAATTACTCAAGATGAACTTAACAAGGCTAAAAAGAAGATTAAATCTCGTTTTGCATCTAATGCTGAAACCGTTTCCGAAATTGGTGAAAATATCGGTTATTATATGACAGTTTGTAATGATTTGTCTTTAGTTTCTGATTATTTACCGATAGTAGAAGATATTACTGTTGATGATATTCAGAATTGTGCAAAACAATTCCTGAATATAAATAATGCAACGATATCAATATTGTTGCCGGAATAAGACAATTCCATCCCAAAAACACGGTTTTTGCAGTGACCTTTGTCAACGGTAACATTGAATATAGTTCCCAAATTTTGGCTATACAAAATTTTCGTAGTGTTCGTTATAGAACTCTTCAAACCTGTCTTCTAAAATTGCCTGACGACACATTTGAGAGAAATTGATTAGGAATGTTATGTTATGGATAGACATAAGTGCCTGCCCCGTTCCCTCGTTACACTTGTATAAATGTCTTATATATGCTTTAGAATGGTTTTTGCAGGCATAGCAATCACAATTTTCATCAAGCGGTGAGTTGTCCTCTTGATACTGTGCATTTTTAATCTGGCATTTACCCTTCCAAGTAAAGAAAGAGCCGTGTCTAGCGTTACGAGTTGGAAGTACACAGTCAAACATATCAATCCCGCCTTTAATTCCATCTAATAAATCTTCAGGTGTTCCGACTCCCATAAGGTAACGTGGCTTATCAGCAGGCAAAAACGGAGTTGTGTAGTTGATAAAGTGGTTCATTGTTTCTTTATCTTCACCAACACTTAAACCGCCTATTGCATAGCCAACGGCAGGAATTTGTGACACAAATTCAGCACTTTCTTTTCTTAAATCGTCAAAGAATGCTCCCTGACAAATTGGAAACAGTGCTTGTTTAGGGTTTGTTTTTGCCTTAATGCAGCGTTCTAACCAGCGGTGAGTTCTGTCCATAGCCTCTTTTGCTTCTTTATGAGTGCAAGGATATGGCGAGCACCAGTCAAAAGCCATAATTATATCAGCGCCTATGTTTTGTTGTATTTTCATAGATATTTCAGGGCTGATATAGTGTTTTTTGCCGTCTTTTGGATCTCTAAATTCAACTCCGTCTTCTGTGATTTTACGAAGGTGAGCAAGTGAAAATACTTGAAACCCACCGGAATCAGTCAAGACAGGTTTGTCCCAGTTCATCCATTTGTGGATACCGCCAAATTTTGCGATTAACTCGTCACCTGCCCTTAAATAGAGGTGATAAGAGTTTCCTAAAATTATTTGTGCACCTGATTCATAGATATGATGATTAGTTAGTAATTTTACAGTCGAATTGGTACCAACAGGCATAAAGATAGGTGTTTTTATATCTCCATGGGGTGTGTGGAGAGTTCCTGCTCTTGCACCTGTCTTTTTATCGACATGTTCTAATTCATAACTAAAATATTCAAATTCAGGATTAGAGTAGTTCATCTTCTTCGATTAGTTCCTCTGTTTTAGTTTTCCATGTATCAAATATCTCATCTTCATTGAAATAGATAGCAATTTCTCTTTCAGCGCTCGCAAGTGAGTCTGAAGCGTGGATTACGTTGTATTCCATAACTTGAGCATAGTCTGCTCTGATTGTTCCAACGTCAGCGTTTAGAGGGTTTGTAGCACCTACTATGTGGCGGACACTGTCAACAACTCCGTAACCTTTTACGACCATTACAACAACAGGCCCGCTTTGAATATATTTAATTAAGCGAGGATAGAACGGCTTACCTTCGTGTTCTGCGTAGTGGCTTGCTGCCTGTTCGTCTGTAACCTGAATAAGTTTCATACCCATGATTTTGAAACCTTTTCTTTCAAAACGACTGCATACTTCACCTATTAAACCTCTTTGCACACCGTCAGGCTTAATAGCCACAAATGTTCTTTCTTCTGCTAACATATTAAACTCCTCTTTTAAGTCATAAATACTTAATTTTATTAGACCATAAAAATGCTGTTTTTACAAATATTTTAGGTTATATCTATTTAAACCTTCTCATATTCTGCATCATTTGTTTCATACCCAGTTTTCCTCCGAGCATATTCCCTATATCGCCCATTTTAGCAAATTTGGAAAGATTTTTCTTCATTCCATTCATACCCTTCATCATTTCACGCATTTGCTCAAATTGTTTAATATAGATATTTATATCATGAAGAGGAATCCCTGAGCCTTTTGAGATTCTTCTTTTTCTGCTAGAATCGATTAGTTGAGGGTTATTTCTTTCTTCTTCCGTCATACTTTGGATGAATACTTCAATCTTTTTGAACTGTTTTTCTCCCTCGTGAGTAAGTTCATCTCTCTGATCTTTTGGGATATTTAACCCCGGAATCATTCCCATAATCTGATCAAGTGAACCAAACATACTCATCTGTTTTTTCATTTTTAAAAAGTCGTTAAACGAAAACTCTGCTTTTTCCATTTTTCGCTGCATTTCCAAAGCATCTTCTTCGTCTATAACCTCTTTTGCTCTCTCAACAAATGAAACAATATCACCCATCCCTAAAATTCTTGTTGCAATTCTTTCAGGATAAAACGTTTCAAGTGCATTGAGTTTTTCACCGGTACCTGTTAATTTGATAGGTTTCCCCGTACAATAAGCAACACTTAACGCAGCACCACCACGAGAGTCCCCGTCTAACTTTGTTAACACAATACCGGTCAGTCCAAGTTGTTCATCAAAGTTTTCTGCAACATTAACTGCTTCTTGTCCTACCATTGAGTCAATAACAAGCAGTTTTTCGTCAGGGTGGAACATTCTGTCAATAAGCATCAATTCTGCCATCATATCAGTATCAATTTGCAACCGCCCTGCTGTATCTAAAATTATTACATTGTAATTATTCTTTTTTGCATAATCCTTTGCTTTTTGGACAATTTCTGTAACATTTGTTACTCCATCAATAGTAAAACATTCAGTATTTATTTGAGAGGCTAATGTTTTTAATTGATTGATTGCAGCAGGTCTATAAACGTCACACGCAACTAAAAGTGGATTTTTACCCTCATTTTTAAGTTTAACCGCTAATTTTGCGGAAGATGTAGTTTTACCTGAACCTTGTAAACCTAACATCATAATGGTTGTTGATTTGTTTTCTAAATTTAGCGGGGCTTCGTTTTGTCCTAATATATTAACTAACTCGTCATTTACTATTTTAACAAGTTGTTGTGCAGGATTGACCCCCTTTATTATTTCTTCGCCCTCTGCCTTATCTTTAATATTTGAGATAAAAGCCTTAACTACACGCAGGTTTACGTCTGCCTCAAGCAAAGCACGTCTAATCTCTCGCAGTGCCTCTTTCATATTGTCTTGCGTGAGTTCTTTTTGTCTTGCTGTATTTTGTATTATATTCTGTAATCTGTCAGCCAGTGAATCAAACATATTTACCTCTTTACCCCTTTACCCCTTTTGTTCTTAATCTTCATCCAGTTTTATATAGTAGAGGTTATTTTGCCATCTTAAATCAAGATATTTAACTTTTTTATTTAATACTTTTATCTTTGGTAGTATTGATGGTAACCCGTTTATTTTCTTTAATGTATCCGGATAAGTTAAAGGAGAAATTGAGCCTAATTTTATTTTAACAGTTGGTATTTGAACATAAATATCATCAGGATTTCTCCAGTCAATGTATTGAACGGTTTCTTTTGATGCGTTTTCAATATCTTTTGCAATAGTTGTTATGAATTTTATCTTTTCTGCATCCATTTTCCCGTCACCTGCATAGTTCCCGTAAGTGAGCACTTTTACAGTTTTAAAAGACGGGTCAAGCGGAAGATATGCTCTTCCTATTAGTTTTCCGTCTTTTGTGTAAAAAGCAATAGGCGGAACTTTTTCATTTGGTGCAATAGTAATTGCAGGTTCTCTTTCCTGTATCCAAAATCGTTTTATATAAACTTTTTCAATCGGTGGTATTTTTAGGATAGCCTCTTTTATATTGTCTGTGTTTAATAAATATATCGGTTTATCTTCGATAGGGACTTCTTGTACTGCTTTAAGTATCCTTTCAGATGATGCGATATAATTATTTTCTATTTTAATTGAAGTGTTCCCTAAACTTGAAAATGCTTGTGG
>CAMHDG010000069.1 GCA_946183815.1 uncultured bacterium
AATCACTTTTGCAAATATCGGCTCACTACGTTCGCCTCTAAACAATAATTTACCTTGACAAACAAAAATATATAATTAAATAAATTGTGTAAGGTTAAGATGACCGAATACATTATAAACAAGGAGGAAGGTTTGTTTATAAAAGTTGACGTTGAGCAAGTTGATAAAAGTGCAGTTACAGATGTTATAAAACAGGATAGGAATATTATTCGCTATAAATCATTACTTCAGATACTGAAAAGTATTCACTTTTTGTTCTTCCCTAAAAAGAAAGAATCTGTAGCCGATAAGAGTTAGGGACTAAAAAGTATATCAAACCATAAAAACATCAAACACATTTTAGACTAGGGAAAATATAAGAGAGAGAGAAAGGCCATTCTGTAAAAGGAATGGTCTTTCCCTTTGTATAAACTTTCATAAAAAGAACTCTCTGAAAATCAGAGAGTTCTTTAAAATTATAATAATCTGTGATTATTTTCTTGTATCGTTGATGCTTGCTTCATCGAGTAATAATACAGGAACTTTTTCACCTTTTTTAGCGTTATAGTTCAACCCCGGGGTAATAAGACCTGTGATTAAACCGATAGCACAACCGACAGGGATACCAACGCCCAAGCCAACGCCCAATTTAGCAGGGTTTGGAATAAACGCAAAACCGACACCTGCACCTGTACCGATAGCACCAAAACCTATTGTTGATGCAAATACTTTCCAGAATGTCATCCAAGGACCTTCTTTAAGTGTGTAGTCACTTGTGAATGGTTTACCTGCCATATAAGATGATGTGCCGTCAGGCATAACAATTCTGTTAAAGATTAAGTGAACTCTTGCGTTCTTGTTACAGCATCTTGGCTTGTCTATTTTCAAGATTTCTGCAACAATTCTTGTTCCTGCAGGAAGAAGTTTTGTTCCTTCTTCAGTGTATAATGCTTCAGGTAAAACAAAGTTAACAATGTCACCTGCTTTGTGTTGTTTTGATTTGAATTTTTCATCAAAAGCAACTACAAAAGCGTTACCACGTTCAATGATTTGTCTGTAGTTAGTGATTTTAACTTTGTTGTTTGGAGCATCTTTAACAACATTTAAGTGTTGTGTTGAGATAACTCTTTCAGGTTCAGGTGCTTGTTTTTGACCTACAAATTCAGGTTTTACATAACCCAGTTTAGCCTTTAATCTGTAAAGAATAACTGCTGCTTCTGCTCTTGTTAAGTTTCTGTTTGGTTCTAACATATTAGTATCAGGGTGGTTAACGTAGATACCGTATGTTATAGTTTTTGCATACTGGTTAATATCCCAGTTAGGAATATCTTTTTTATCTCCGAATTGGTCAAGAATAGCCAAACTTGGAGTAGAATCTTTTGTGATGTGGCTTATAACAGCAACACATTCAGAACGTAACATTGCCTTGTTTGGCATAAAGTTTCCGTCAGGATAACCGTGTACTAAATCAAGGCTGTCTGATCTCATAATGTCATTGTAGTAAGGGTCAGACGGAATAATGTCTAAATAGTTGTTGTTAGGAACAACAGGTAAATCTGCGTTGTTCAAAACTTTTAATAATGCAGTAACAAACTCTGCTCTTGTAATATCTGATTCAGGGTTGAATCTTCCTGTCCCATCTGTAAACAAGATGTCATCAGATACTACTTCCGTAATTTCTGTGCTTGCCCAATATCCTGCGCTAACGTCTTTTATATCACCAACAGTTATAGCCATAACAGGAGAAAGGTTGAAACTCATTAGACATGCAACAAGTAAACTTGCAAGTAATTTTTTCATAATAAATCCTCTTTCTATTTCCTATCTGTTCTTAATTCTCGCTTTTTGTACCTGATTATATAACGCTGATTTGTCAGATTCAAGGAAATATTAAGGATATGTAAATTATTGTTTAGAGGCTTAAGCCTCTAAACAATAAAGATGCTAGGATGCTAGGAATGGTAAGATGCTAGGAACTCTTTACTATTAAGATTATTTCTAAATTTTCCTAGCATCCTAGGACTCCTAGCATCCTACCATCTTTAATACCGCTAAACAATAATTTACTTATTATTAATACTTGCATCATCAAGCAAAATAACCATAACCTGTTCGCCTTTTTTAGCCTTGTAGTGAAGCCCGGGAGTTAGTAAGCCTGTGATAAGCCCAACGGTACAACCGACAGGAATACCTATTGCAAAGCCAACACCGAGTTTTGCAGGGTTCGGAATGAATGCAAAACCTGTACCTGCACCGGCCCCAATACATCCAAAGCCGACAGTGGAAAGGAATAATTTCCAGAATGTCATCCAAGGTCCTTCTTTTAAAGTGCTGTCTTTTGTGAACGGACGACCGCACATTTCAATACATTGTCCGTCAGGGGTTACGATTGATTTGAATAATAGGTGAACTCTTGCATTTTTGTTGAATTTTCTTGGCTTTTCAATCCTTGTTACCTCTGCAACAATTTTTGTTCCGCCAGGGAGCAGTTTTGTTCCTTCATCTGTATAAATCGCTTCCGGAAGTACAAAGTTCACTATATCACCAGCACAACTTTTTTTAGAAAAATACTTTTCATCAAAAGCAACTACTATAACATTACCCTTATCAACAACCTTTCTTAAATTAGTTATTGTAACTTTGTTGTTAGGTGCATCTTTTACAAGATTAAGATGCTCTGTTCCTAATATAGTTTCTGCTTCACCAACATATTGAGGTTTTACACAGCCCAATTTATTTTTAAGTTTTGATAAAATAACTGCTGCTTCCGCTCTTGTAAGATTTCTGTTTGGTTCAAGCATATCACTGTTTGGATGGTTCACAAAGATACCATAATTAAGAGTCTTGATGTATTCATTCTTTGACCACGCAGGAATATCTTTTGCATCATTGTAATATTTTAGTACACTTGGGTCTGTTATAACATCTTTAGTGATGTGACTGATGACCGCAACACATTCAGAACGTAAAAGCGGTCTGTTTGGTTTAAATGTTCCGTCAGGATATCCGTAAACAAGCCCTAAACTGTCAGAACGCATAATGTCGTTAAAAAACGGATCTTCTTTTGAAATATCAGAATATTTATCTGTTTTTGTAACGGCATAATTGTCATTATTTAACACTTTTAACAAGGCAGTGACAAATTCTGCTCTTGTAATATCTGCTTCAGGGTTAAAATTTCCTAATGAATCAAGATACATAACACTTTCATTAACAACATACTCAATTTGTGAATTAGCCCAGTAACTGTTTGAAACATCTTTGAACTTGTTTTGCAGTGCTGCAAAACCCGGGGCAATGTTCAGTCCTAACACACTTGCGGTAAGGACACTAGCGATTACTCTTTTCATCTTAATAATCCTCATATAATATAGTAATACTGTAATAGTTGGGGAATAACCAATAAAATTTTATTCAAATAATTATTGATTCCGTTCAAATTATATTACATTTCTTAATATAAATCAATAGTCAGGAAAAATTTTCTTGACAAAAATAATTGATTTGATAATATGATTACAAAACCGCAGACAGTTAGTTATTACGGTGGCGATACAAGGTGCGAGTCCTTGTCGTAGATGAAAATCACAGATTTTCAGACCATCGGATTATAAAAGGGAAAGCCGGCTAACCGAGGTTACACTAAGTCGAAATATATTAATAGTATTTTTATGTGTAAGATTTTGCGGTAATGTGCAAAATCTTTTTACTTTTTGTACATAAAATCAGGTCGATAAAATAAGTAAAAATAAAGGAGCAAAACATGTCAACAAAAGCCTTTAAAAGCGAAAAAATCGCTGAAATTAAGGAAAAAATTGAAAAGGCACAAGTTGCTATTGTTACTGAATATCAAGGAATGTCAGTAGAAGAAATTACCAAATTAAGACGTGCTCTTCAGGCTGAAGAAGGCGACTATATGGTAACTAAAAATACATTAGCAAAAATTGCCGTTAAAGGTACAAATTATGAACTATTGACAGATGCTCTTACAGGTCCTATCGCTATTGCTTTCGGTTATGGCGATCAGGTTACTCCTGCAAAAGCACTTTCAAAATTCATAAAAGAATCTAAAAAGGGCGAAATCAAAGGTGCAGTATTAGACGGCAAATGGTTGTCTGCTGATGAGGCAAAAGCATTGGCTTCTCTTCCATCAAAACAAGAGATTTTTGCAAAAATGCTTGGCTGTATCAATTCACCTGCATCAGGTATCGCAAACTCTATCAACGCAGTTATGTCACAACTTACAAGAACTATGGCTGCTGTTAGAGATCAAAAGACTGCGTAAGTCTTTAACCTATGCGTAAGCATAACAAATGTAGAAAACAAATAAAAATAATAAAAGGAGAAAATCATGAGTGTAGAAACTATTTTATCAGAAATCGAAAAATTAACTTTATTAGAAGCATCTGAATTAGTAAAAGCAATGGAAGAAAAATTCGGCGTATCTGCTGCTGCTCCTGTTGCAGTTGCTGCTGCACCTGCTGCAGGCGGTGCTGCTCCTGCTGCTGACGATGCTGATGCAGAAGTTTCTTTAGTATTAGCATCTGCTGGTGCTAACAAAATTGCTGTTCTTAAGCAAGTTAGAGAAATCACAGGTCTTGGTTTGAAAGAAGCAAAAGATTTAGTAGATAATGCTCCAAAACCTATTAAAGAAGGCTTAAAGAAACCAGAAGCAGAAGAACTTAAGAAAAAATTAGAAGAAGCAGGTGCTTCTGTAGAAATCAAGTAATTATTCTTGGTTATTTAAAGTTCAAAAAAAGGGTATCTTGTATAAGATACCCTTTTTTATTTCTTAAAGCCTTTTGTTAAAAATTATACTAATGTATGAACTTCTCCAACAAAAGTATAAAATTATAAAAAAAATACTAAAGTTTTAAAAAATCTTGCCGTTAACACACTCATAAGATTACAAAATAAGATTTTAGAAGGTATGCAACTATGACAGAAGAAGAAAAAGGCGCTTCCTTATTCGGCAGATCTATTGATTTGGTTGAAGGTGACCCTTTAGAAGAGATTTTCGCATTAAACTTAGGTGATTTTATTTCTGAAAACCTTATCTCAAAAGATTTGGCTGCAAAAATAGGCAACAGCGAGAAAAATAAAACCTCACGATTAAAGAACCAGTTATCAGAATTAGTTTCTGTTTATTCAATGAACAACACTCTTTCTGTAATCGGCTTTAACTCAAAAGATGATTATATTATTTATAACTCTATTGCAAAAACGATGACTCAAATCGTTGAAAACGATGCTTGTTATGTATATTTAACAAAAGATTTTGCGTGCGGGTTAGATAATGTTACAAGAGATATTGTGCTTGCGGGTGCATCTAAAGATTTTGATAAAGATGTATTCTCACAAGATATAGGATTCAATCTTGACGAAGAGAATGAACCTGTTGTGAAAGCACTCAAAAGTGTTCAAACTGTATCTGTAAATAAAGACGAACTTAAAAATATCAAAAAATTTACCCGTCTTGACGAGGATAATGTTACTGAATATATAGCAGTTCCAATGCATAATAACGCAAACGTAGTGGGCATATTTGTTTTAGAAAATTATGATGGAAAAAAAGTCAAAAAAGATTTTATCGACCTTATAGAGTCTATGGCTAAATTATTTGGAACATCTATTTCATTACAAAATATTATTAATTCTGCAAACGAACTTATAGATAACCCTGAAGCAGAGTTAGTTGACCTGCAACACATGAGAGCGGAATTGACAGCCCTAATCGGTGATTTAGGTGATAATCAGGAAAAATTCATTAAATCGTTAGCGCATGCAGTTGACGTAAAAGGTCAATACAGCGTTGCCCACTCTGAAAACACCGCAACTCTTGCTAAAAAACTGGCAACAGAATTGGGCTTGAACGAAAAGACAAAAGACCTTATTTATTATGCAGGTTTATTGTCTAATATCGGTAAAATTGCTCTCCCTGAAGAATTGTTCTCTAACAAAGGCAAATTAAGCAAAGAGGACTGGGATAAACTTAAGACTTATTCAAATATAGGGGTAAATATCCTTATGAAAATTAATTTCTTATCAGAGGTTGTTCCTTATATTTGTTATCACAAAGAACGCTATGACGGTTCAGGTGAACCTGAAGGACTTGCAAGAATGTCTATTCCGTTGGGTTCAAGAATTATTGCGGTTGCAGATGCGTATTCTGCACTGACATCAGACAGAGCATACAGAAAAGCAATGACAAAAGAGCAGGCTCTTGCAATTATGAAGCAAGAAGCAGGCACAAAGTGGGATCCTATTATTATTGATGCTCTTTATGATGTTGCTTAATTTTTAACAGAAAGATAGTTGATATTTTTAATAAGAAACTCCGGCATGACATGTCGGAGTTTTGTCATGCCGGCATGGATTAAATTAATTTTACCTCCGGTAATTGTAACAAAACCTGTCTATTCTTGACTAATTGGGAAAAAGAGGGTAAAATTTAAAATGTAAAGTTTTTTGAAGAGGGTAGCAAAAAAAACAATTTCGATGCTTTATATAAAAGGACGAAATAATAAAGATGTATAAGAGAATACCAGAAAGTTAGGTTACTATGACAGAAATTAACAAACCTGAAATTAAAATTACACAGCCGGTAGCAAAGAACATTAAACCGGAAGCAAAAGTGGAAACACAAAAAGCAGAGGATATTGCAAAAGATTACAAAGAGGCTGCTGACAACAAAGGTATGGAAGCAGCGGGTAGAGCGATGGTAATGTTGAACGGTGTTAATAAGGCTAGTAAAGCGGATAACATCGAAAATGATATTCAAAAAATCATCAACAATCCAAAACTTTTAGACCAATCTGAAGTATTGTTTGACGCAGCAGAAAAATCAGGTATTCCTTACCCTGTTGCTGCTAGTTTTGCTACTTCTGAATTAGGCTAATAACTAATTTTAATTATGCATCAAAAAGAAAGACCGTTTTTAAGGTCTTTCTTTTTTGTTATAAATGATAGTTTAAAACAAAATCTATTGCATCCTGTTTTGTGGTAACTTTTCCCTCTTGTTGAGCCTCTGTCAATGCCTCTATAATTTCTCCTAATTCTTTTGACGGCTTTATTTTTTTTAATCTCATAATTTCTCTACCATTCAATAATTTTGGTAAAGGTACAAGAGTTGGTTTTACCTTAATATAAAACTCTTGTAATCTATTTAGCCCGTTTAGGTTTTCTTCAACCATTTCATCAGTAATGGCAGGTCCTCTTGCAGAGAGCCTGTCTGCTTTTGCTATTGTTATCCAGTCAATAGCGTTATCGCCCGCTTTTCTTACGTATCTCATATAAATCTTATCAGTTATATTAGGGGCTGATATTACGGATGATGGGTACATGTGATGCCTAATAACACCTGATATATAATCTATTTGTTTTTTAGAAAATTTTTGTTCTTTTAATATTCCTTTTGCTATTTGTTCTCCAATCTCATCATGCCTGATAAATCTATGTCTGCCGTCATCGTCAATAGTCCATGTCGAAAATTTGCCTATATCGTGTAAAAAGCCTGCAAATTTTAAATGGGCGAGTCTTGTATCTCCTCCAAAATCAATAGTGTCTAAATGTTCTTTTACCTCTTTGCAGGAATTTTCATAAATTTCCTGTATATATATAACAGTTGATAATGAG
>CAMHDG010000070.1 GCA_946183815.1 uncultured bacterium
GAAGCCCCTCTATTCACTATTCACCATTCACTATTCACTGTAAATTATTGTTTAGTGGCTAAAGCCACTAAACAATAATTTACCCCTATTTACCCCCGCCCATATTTGTTCTATAATCAAATTGTTAGTGTGAACGGGAGTTTATATCATGCAAAGATTTATTGGTTTAATCGGGATAGCAGTTATTTTGCTTATCGCTTACGGACTTTCTAACAACAGAAAAAAAATAAATTATAAAACGATAGGGATGGCTTTACTATTACAGGTTTTATTTGCTTTATTCATCTTCAAAGTACCTGTCGGACAGTTTATTTTCTTAAAAATAGGTGCATTTATTGAAAAATTGCTCGATTTTGCAGTACAAGGCGGGAACGTAGTATTTGGAGGTCTATTAAGCGATAAATTCACTATTGACTACTGTAACGGTTCAAGAATTTTTGCTGTTCAACTTATCTGTTCCATGATTTTAATGATAGTTTTAGTAAATATTCTTTATTACTACGGAATTATGCAACGGGTTGTTGCAATATTAGGGAAAGCAATGAACAAGGTTATGAAAGTATCAGGAGCAGAATCGCTTTGTGCTGTTGCTAACTCATTTGTTGGGAATGTGACCGCTCAAATAATGATAAAACCTTATCTGAAAGACTTAACAATGTCAGAATTGCTAACATCAATGGCAGGCAGTCTGGCATGCGTATCAGGTGCAATGATGCCTGTATATATTAAAATGGGAATCCCTGCCGTTTATATTCTTGCATCGTCTGTAATGGCAGCCCCGGGGGCTATTGCTATTGCAAAAATTATGTACCCTGAAACAGAAGAACCAAAAACAAGCGAAAATATTAAGGTGGAAATAGAAAAAACTCACGTTAACCTTATTGACTCTATATCAGCAGGAGCAGGTGACGGAATGAAAGTTGCAATAAGTATTACAGCAATGATAATTGCTCTTGTTTCACTTGTTGCATTGATTGACTGGTTTTTAGGCGGTATCGGTTCATTTTTATACTATCATTTACATTTAGGGTTTGACTGGTTACCTAACCTTTCACTTAAATTCATTCTCGGTCAAATATTTGCAATCTTTGCTCTTGTTATGGGTGTTCCTGTTCAGGATATTGTTAATGTAGGTGGGTTTATTGGTGAAAAAATTGTACTTAACGAGGTTGTTGCATATCTTGATTTGGTATCATTAAAAGAGGTTATTACTGACAAAGCCTTTTTGATTTCAAGTTTTGCACTTTGCAGTTTCGGTAACATAGGCTCAATCGCTATACAAATAGGAGGAATTGGAGAATTAGCACCAACTCAACGTGGTAACCTTGCAAAATTAGGATTTAAAGCACTTATTGCAGGTACTCTTACTTGCTTTATGTCAGCAACAATAGTCGGCATACTATTCTAGGGGTAAATTGGGGTAAATTGGGGTAAAATAAAGGTAACAAATAGATGATAGTTTCAAACGAAAATATAAACAGTAAAAAATTAGATTTTGCACGAAAAGTAATTTTAGGACTTCAAAACGAGTTAGACGAATACACAAAAAACGGAGCAGGACCATTCCTTGCGTCAATCTATGATGAAAATAATAAACTCATAGCAAAAACATCTAACACTGTTCTGGCTGATAAATGCAGTCATTCTCATGCAGAGATGAATGCAATAAAAGAGGCAGAAAAATACTACGGAACTTACGACCTTTCTAAATATAATTTAAGCCTTTATGTTACGGCAGAACCCTGCATAATGTGTTTAGGCGGAATAATGTGGTCAGGGATAAAAAATATTTATTATGGTGTTCCCTCTGAAACTGTTGAAAAATTAACAGGGTTTGACGAAGGTTTTAAACCTAACTGGCATGATGAATTTAAACAAAGGGGAATAACCGTTTACGGTAATATTGAACCCGAAGCGGGAGAAAAAGCACTCAAAAACTATATGGAAAACGGTTTAACAGTTTATAAGCCTGCAAGATAAAAACAACTTTTATATTTTATCCCATTGACACTCTATAAGACAAAGATCATCACCGTCTTTGTTTTTAAGTCGATGAAGGGTTGTCGTTTCGTCTTTAAACTGAACCTGTGAAACTAATTGTTCCCCAAAACGAGCCTCTTTTTTAAACACCATATCAAGAGTTTTTATCTTATGTCCATTTTTAAACTCAAAACTTAACGGTTCAAAAGCCCAAACAATATAATTGCCGTTGTTCGCATGCCCGTTTACATCAAGATCGTTATATCTGACCTCAAATTCTTTCTCGAAACCTATCTCTGTAATAGGAGTAATCTTTTGAAAAACTAAATCTGTTTCTCTTTTTTCATACTGAGTCATGTGAGGGTTATTAGTTACAATATTAGAAACAGGAACAATCGAACGATTATCAATATCAACCAATGACCACATGCTGAACATTCTGCCCATACGTTTATCCTTGTTTCTCAACTCAAACCCACGATATGCAAAAAGTTTATTGTACCCTCTGGGTTCAGTTATCAACTCTAAATCTTGAACATCAAACGGGTATTCATCAAACTCCATCCTGTATTTTAACAAAAACCACGCATAGTTTTTAGGATAAATATATGAATAGCCAAACCCCCATTGTTCTGCGTTATCACTCGCAATATCCTGTAAAAAGTTCAACAGGGCGTAAGGTTTCATAGCAAGATTTTGATCAGTTTCAGAATATTTTACCGTAATTTTTTTTGTATATGTATTTTCCATGTTTTCATTATCTTAAATTTATAAATATTTTCTGTCTTTTAACTCGTCAGGCATGAACTGTTGTTCTATTTCAGGGTGGTCGTGTGAATATACATAACCGACACCGAACCCGTATTTTTTTGCATCTTTATAATGAGAATCTCTCAAGTGCATAGGAGGAGGGAAATCCAGTCCTTTATGAATATCAGACAAAGCGGAATCAATAGCCATGCAAGCCTGATTAGACTTTGGTGCTTTAGCGACATAGATAACGGCTTGAGCAAGCGGGATTCTGCCTTCCGGCAAACCTAAAATCTCAACCGCCTTATGTGCGTTAAGAGCAATATTTAATGCCTGCGGGTCGGCATTCCCGACATCTTCTGCTGAACATACTATTAAACGTCTTGCAATAAATCTTGGGTCTTCACCTGCCTCTATCATCTTCGCCAAATAATATATCGCAGCGTCAGGGTCGCTCCCTCTTAAACTTTTTTGAAAGGCTGATGCAAAATCATAATGTTCTTGTCTTGAATACCTTGTGTTACGTTTTTGGGTAATACTTTCTAAAATCTCCACTGTTAATTGACGGAAATTATTTGAAAAATTACTTGCAAAATACGAATTTTCAACCATGTTCAAGGCTGTACGTGCATCACCTCTTGCATTATTTATAATGAACTTTGTGACCTCATCATCATATTCTATCGGCTGATAGTTTTCTTCTAAATATTTAAAACCGTTATTGATAATTTTTGCCATACTCTCATCGTCAATAGCATTAAGTCTTATAATCTGAACTCTTGAAATAAGAGCAGGTGCAACCTGAAAAGACGGGTTTTCTGTGGTTGAGCCGATTAAATAAAGAGTGCCGTTTTCTAAATAAGGCAAAAGCACATCTTGTTGAGTTTTTGAATAACGGTGAATTTCGTCTATAAACAAAATTGTTTTTTGACCGTAACGTAGAGCCTCGTTTGCTTTTTCTACTGTTTCTTTAATATCTTTTATTCCGGAAGATACCGCAGACAACTCAATAAACTGTGCATTAACCTGATTAGCAATAAGTCTTGCCAGCGTAGTTTTCCCGCACCCCGGAGTACCCCACAGGATGAGAGAAAATAATCTTTGTGATTTTATTAAATTCATTAATGGTGAATTTTTGGCTATAACATTCGACTGACCTAAAAATTCTTCTAATGTTTTAGGTCTTAAAAGTTCCGCTAACGGGACTTGCTTATTTTGGTTTTCTAATTCCGTAAAAAGATTTGGCATAATTATATAGTAGCATAAATTATTGTTTAGCGGGCAACGAAGTTGCCCTTTAGTGAATGGTGAATAGTGAATAGTGAATAGGAATTTGCAAGTAAACTTGCAAAATATAACAGCCGAAGGCTGTTAAAATATTTAAACAAATCGGCTGGATTGCTTCAAAAATTTTGTTAAAATTTTTTCGCAATGACGAACTAAACAAGTAAAGTTCTCCTATTCACTATTCACCATTCACTATTCACCGTAAATTATTGTTTAGAGGCAAAGCCTCAAAACAATAATTTACATTTGTAACATTTCCCCTAAAAAATAGCAAATTCCATGAAAAAAAATACTTTATCATGGTGTAGTTAGTGTTATTAAATTATGTTAGGTGTGATTATGGTTAGCAGTTTAAGTGGTGTTTTAAGAACAGCAAAAAGATACGGAGATTATGGTGCAAATTTCTTGTTAGGAACAGGCGCTGACAGAATCGGTAAAGAAATCGGAATGGCAGTAAAAGGCAGAGCAAGAAAAGCGGTAGGGATGAGTATTCCGCAAGCAATCGGAGCAGGTGTCAAAAAAGGCATCGCAAGAAACCATGCAGAACTTGCTAAAAACGGCGGTTTTTTAAGAAATCTTTGGGCTAACATTAAAAATACTCCTTCTGCAATGGGCAAAGGCTGGTCAGAAGGCGCAGGCATTTTCTCAAAAATAGGGAAAGCAGTAAAACCTTTAGGAAAACTGATGCCATTTATAATGAACGCTCTCTGGTTAGCACAATCTATTCCTGATATAGTAGCAAGAACTAAAGATGAAGGTATCTGGGGTGGTATCAAAGAAGCGGGCAAAGCAGTTGTCAAAATGGGCGTGTTCTCGGTATCAGCAGCAGTCGGCAGTACCTTTGGGATAGCAGGCATGCTGGCATTACCTATAGCAGCAGGCATGGTTACAGATATGATTGTTGGTAAATCTTACGGTGAGAAAAAAGCAGAAGCCGAAGCAGAAAAAGAACAGGCTCAACAACAACAAAACCCATTCGCTCAACAGTCTAAAGTAGGTCAGAAATTAGACATCACTAGCGCTGCGTAAATTATTGTTTAGTGACAAAGCCTCTAAACAATAATTTAATAAACATAGTATATATCAAGTATATACTATGTTTCAGACTGTAACAAATTGATTTAAAAAAAGCAATTTGGTGATAAAAAAAATCTTTATATAAGTACGGGAATTAAAATTTAATAGTTGAATCGAGGATGAAAGAGTCGAATATCGAAAGATATGGACTTAACAAAAAATTCTTTTTATACTCTCTCTTAATATCCTCGTGTTTATTTAATGTTTGTCGCTCATCGGCAAACTTTTTTTTTGCAGATGGGATAAATTATTCAAATAAATTTATGCTAAAATTTTCTATATGCAAACAAAATTAATCGAAAACAACAGTGACACTTTAATAACTTTTTTATCAGGCTGGGGATGTGATGATAACCAGTTTAAATTTATGAAAACAGGTAATTACGATATTCTTTTATGTTACGATTATTCTGATTTTGAACTTAAATTTGATTTTTCCGCATACAAAAAACATTATCTTATAACTTTTTCAGCAGGGGTTTTTGTTGCAGGAATTATAAAAGATAAACTACCGACATTTGAAAAAAGAATAGCAGTGAATGGAAACCCTTTATCTTATGATGAATACTTCGGATTAAAGAAAGAAATTGTTGATGTTTTTATGGGTATAACAAAAGAAAACGCACTTGATTTCAGACGAAAGTACCTTGTATTTGACGATAAAGAATATAAATTGTTTAATGCTAATCAGTCATACAGAACAATAGAAAGTTGCACAAAAGAATTAGCATCGCTTGTAGCCCAAGCACAAAATGCAAAAATTATGCAATATGATGTTGCAATATTGAGTGATAATGACAAAATATTTAACCCGCAACATCAGGTGGAATACTGGACAAACAAAGAATATCAACATAACTGTAAAGTAATAAAACTCGAAAACTCTGCTCATTTTCCATTCTTGAAACTTGATGATTACTCAAAGATTATAGAATTATAAAACGCCTTCCATCATTTGTGTAAGAGAGAGTTTTGCGACTCTTACAGGAGTTGCGTATGATGTTCCTCCGAAATTATGGTTAACCATGCGTTTTGTTTTCCAATTTAGCGGGATATCTGTTCCTGAAAGCCCTGTTACATTTATTCCTATCGGATTACCGTTTTTATCATTAACTAATCTTGCTTTAAAATCTCTTTTTTCGTAGTGTTGAGTAAATACAGAATTTCTTGAGCAGGAATCAGATGCAATTTTACCGTGGCGAAGTGAACCTACACCTTCAACACCATTTATTGCAAGTCTGTCAGAAACAAGTATTTTAGCGTAATCACTTTCATTACCTGCTGCTTCAAAAATTCTTGCTCCTTTTGACATTATACTTTCAAATACAGGTCTTAATTGAGTAATCAGTCCGCTTTGAGCAACGTATGCCTGTTGTGTTTTTCCGTTTTCTTTTATTACATCAGAGGCATCTACCAGATTTGATTCTGATACAGAAATAAAATCAACTGATTTTCCTTTTGCCATTTTTTGTTCGAGTTCCTGAAACCTTTTTAGTTCCAGATGCATAGGTAATCTTCCTCTGTATTTAATATTTTCAATTAATCCTTTTTTGTGTTCAAGTCGTTCAACATTTGCAAACGGGTTAAAACGGCGAACAAAAGTTTCCATCATCTCACCATGGGTAAACCCTCTGGGACTAAAAAAACTGTCAAAGATAACGATGTTAGCGGGTTTTAATTCTGCATTCTTAACAAAAGCACCGTCTTGGTCTAAAATTCTTACTTTTACCTTATCTTTTGCTCGTTCTTCTTCTAAAAGATGATAAACTTTGTTATCTTTTGGGTTTGTCCATGTCGTTCTTTTATAGGTGTCCTCCATTTTTAGAGAGGTTAGTCTTTTCAAATCTTCAGGTGTTGCTTTTGGAAATGTATAAACCATTCTGTCGCCTTTTGTTTCTTTAATGGCGATTTTATTTAATTGTCCTGTCAATTTTTTAATTTCAGGAGTAAATCTTGTTGCTAATTGGGGTATTTCTTTTCCGACTTGGGATGTCGTTCTCATTAGTATTGACATAACACACACCTATCTTATATTCTTTTTAAGTAGCATAAATATATTAATTGCCTTTTTTATTAAATAATTTTGCGAATTGTTACAATTAAAATTCAATTATTATTGAGTTTGACATGGCTATCATGAACTTATGTAACAAAATAATATTTTCTGTTAAAGTTTCATGGAACTTCAACCGTATAATCATTATGTAAAGATTAGGAAGCGTGAACAAGTATCGAAAACAGCAATATAATAAGTTAAGTGAGGAATAGAATATGCAAAAAAAAGATTTTGAGTTGGCAGAAGTTTCAGCAGAGATTGAAACACTATTAAACAGTGTTATGTCAACAGTAGTAGATTATTTTGAGGAGGCTTTACAAGACTAAATTTAAGACAATTAAATAGATTAAATGACAGGAGTTGATTATATAAATCAACTCCTTTTTGCATGGGTAAATTATTGTTTATCTGCGAAGCAGATATATCTCTCCTTGGAGAGAGA
>CAMHDG010000071.1 GCA_946183815.1 uncultured bacterium
AAAGGAGAGGGGCATTTAACGATTTATATATTTACCCCCGCTAAACAATAATTTATGCTATAATATCCCCATGAAGAATAAATTAACCGTATGTTGCGGGACAACGTGTTATCTTGCAGTGGGAAACAGAATAGACAGATTAGAACAATTAATAAAGCAGGAGTTCGGAGATAAAGTTGAGGTTGTGCCTTCAGGCTGCTTGGGTCAGTGTTCTGTGGTTAATAAAGAATGTGATTTTGCCCCGCCATTTGTTAAATTTAATGGTGAAATAATTTCTAACGCCACAAACGACAATATTATAAAAGAATTAAAAAAGAGGCTTTAACTGTGTCAGCCTCTTTTAAAAATATATTTTTGATTATTCAATTAGTGTTTAAGTTGAGTAAAAGTTGTGCTGGAAGCAGTTTTTAATTTAGAATAATCAACTTTTGGTGCTTGAGCAAGTTCTTGTGCCTTTTGTTGTTCAAGGAATTGTGCTCTTGCCTGTGCTTGTTTTTCCTGTCTTTTTGCAGTCATTTTGTAAACGAATTTAGGAAGAACTATACCCAAGAACGCAGGTACAAAGAATATAGTTGATGCGAATGATACGTATGAGTTCAATGAACGAGCACGTTTTAACATTGCATTTGCTGCACCTTCTTTTGCAGGTTTGATAGATTCGATTAATTCTTCTGCAAATTCTTTGCTTGAATTTAATTTATCAAGAATAGTCTTGTTTGCATCTTTTCTGTCAGTTTGTTTTGCTAATTCTTTAAGGTCTAAACCGTATTTTTCAAATACACCTTGAGTTTGTTTTTCTGATTTTAAAACTTTAGCAACACTACCACCGTTTTCGTCAACAAATTTTGACATATTAACTAATTTTTCTTTAGTGTCAAGGTTGCCATAAATTTGGTCTAAATCACTGATACCATAGTAACTTAATGAACTAAACGGATTTAGGTAATCCAAAACTTTCTTTGCAGTTGACATTCCTTCTGCTCTGTTTTTAAGAACGAACCCTGTTGACCCTTCATAAGAACTAATGAGTGCTTTTGATAACATAGGAACACCAAAGGTTACAGCACCTGTTGATACGATATCTCTTGTTAGTGCTTCAGGAATTTCGGAATAATCTTTCTTTTTAGTAACAGGATCTTCAGGAGCACGTTTTGCTGCTGTGATGCAACGAGGACCCATAAGCCCGCCAACTGCTAATGTTGTCATTAAAGCAGGTGTGAATTGGTTTCCGTTAAATTCTAAATTTTTTGCTAATGAATCCCATTTCCCTGTGAAAGATACTTGTCCGTTATTGTTTTTAATATTGTTTATATTGTTTGTTTGAGAAACAACTGCTGCTTTAGGTTGAGCGTTATCATTAGTTTTTGTTGTTTGAGCAGCCTCTTTTGTAGGGTCACCTAATGCTCCCGGAGGTACAGGGTTAACTAATTTATACAACATTGGTACAAGTGAGAGTGAACCGATTGTTGATAGTGCAGCGGTGAGGTTTACTATGCCTCTTTTTATAAGTGATGATTTCTTAACGCTGTTTGCATAATCTTCGGTAATGTTTTCAACTGCTTGACCTTTTGTTGCATCGTGAGCGTATGCTCTTATACCGTTGATTGCTTTTTCTGTTGAGTAAACTTCACCATCAATTTTTACTCTATTCAACATTTCTAAATCTGAAGAATGTGATTTATGGAAATCGTTGAAATCTGCGATTAATCTGTCTTGAGCACGTTTTTGTGCTTTTTGTGCTCTTGTTTTTCTTTTGCCGTGAGAACGAGCGATAGTGCTTTCGTACTCATCAAGTTTTGCTAATGATTCTGTTGCTCTTTCGATAAATTCGGACTCTGCAGTTTTGTCAACTGCTTTTGTTGTCGATTGTACTATATTTGTTATATTTTCTTTGTAGAAATCTTTTTTAAGAGCGTCAACACTGTCATGTGTTCCATTTTTGACAACATCTTTGAACTTGTTGCCTAAACGGGTAATCAAACTTGAATTGGTAAATGTTGATTTTCCAACATATTTTTTACCTAATGCTAAAACAAGCATAGGAGTAAACATCAAAACAGGACCTGAAAGCCCTTCTCTTATTCCAACTTCAAGACCTTCTTTGAAATTCAATTCTTTAAGTTTCAAACATTTTTGTTTATCTTCTTCACTAGGTTGTTTGAAGGTTAAACGAGCCTTGATAACATTCCATGTTGCATCGATTCTGTCTTTGTCAATCCCACGTTGGCAGCCTTCTCCCGTTCTTGGAACTGTCATACCTAATGTATCTTGGATGATGAAAGAGGTTGCAAATCCGCCTTTTTCAATCCCGTTCATTAATTGTCCGGGAACATCCATTAAACCTTTGAAGTTTGGAGCAGTTTTACTGTTCTTATTATTATCTAAATTTGTTATCCCAACAGAGTTAATTTTCAAACTTATAACCTTCCGTAATTAAATAAATCATACAACCGTACATGATTAAAAAGTGTAAAACCTAATAAAAATTGCTAATTTGTAACAAAAACACTTATTATCTTTACAAAAATTCAAAATGTAATCACACCCCTTAAATTGATTTGATTGAACACGTACCCTAGTTTATATTATTTTTGGGGTTTTGACAAGTGTATTTAGAACAATTATTCACATATTTTAACAAAAAGAAAAATAGATTTGCCAGTGTCCTTGCTATTGTTGATGTTAAGACCATGATATACATCTTATAGCATGGGCTTTATGTTTGTTTACAGGCATGGAATTATATTTTTGTTAAGTTCCGGCTTATATAGGTAAATTTTTTGAAGAGTAAATACTTTATTTATATAGATTTATCCATGGGAATATAAGTTAATGGTCGTACGTATCAATCAAATTAGTGACTTGTTATGTCACAATACAAGGCTAACTAATAGCGTAAAAGAGTCATGCAGGCATGTGGAAAATCCTGTTGAGCGTTGTCTGAATGATATTCGCTATGATTCTCAAATGTTGGCAAAAACTATGATTAGGGATACGTCACTGGAAAAGAGTGTTTTATCTCTGCCGGCAGGGAATAAGTCTGATATTGTTTTTGAAACGGCAGGTAATTTTAACAGAAAAAATTACGCAAGAAGTTATGAACAATCAATGCAGGAAATGAAAGAGGCTTTGTATTGTGTTGATGATAAGGAGTTAGCAAAAAAAATAAAATCAACCGGCGATTTGTACTCGTTAGATGAGGTTTCTAAAATTGAGGAACTGGTACAGAGCGGTATTCCTGTTGAAGATGCTATCAGATGCAGAGGCAGTGAAGAATTACTTCAGGTTTTAGACGGAAATGTTAAATTAGAGCCTGAAATGACCATCAAGCACATGGTTGAAGAATATGTTAACAAGTTAGCCGTTTTCAAAGAAAAAGATAAGAATAATTTTCAGGAATGTACTAAAAAAATAAATAAGTTTATAGAGTCAAAGTCAGAATATTTGCAAGATTCAACTTTGTACAGAGGTGAACAGAGTGAAACAGAGATACACAGATTATTGAGTTTGGCTCTTGAAAAACAGTTGAACCCTCATAAGACTGTTAAATATACCCCAAATCATCTGTTTTCAACGACAAACAGGTTGGAAACATTAACGCAAGATTATGATTATGCTGATAAGTGTTTGATTAAGATTGTCGGAACAGAGGGAAAATGTAAAGGAATTGATGTAAATAAGATGATAGGAAGCAAGAACAAGTTTTTTAGCCAGAACGAAATTCTGCTTTCCGGTACAAGTGAATTTGAGGTAGTAGATGGGGTTATAGATAACGGAAGATTGGTTGTTACATTGAAGTATGCAGGTTAGATGTCTTTTCTTAAGTCGTCAAGTATTCCGATAAATTCCTGTTCTGTCAGCAGGGTTTTAGTTTTATCTTTTTCGCCTAAACTGTGGGCAAGGTTATAATTTTTTGTGTATTCGAGTGCAAATCTGAAATCGTCATCCTGTTTAAATCTTTCTTTGTAGGCTGATTTTAGAAAATCTTGATATTCGTCAGATTGACGGTTGATTTTCTTTCCTTGCCAGTATAAGTGTTTGAAATCGTAGTTTCTTTGTTTGTTTAGTTTTTTACCCATTCCTTTTGCTTTGAGTCCGTCAAGGGCGCAGATTTGTCTTTGCTCATGCGGGTCAGATGTTTTTAGTGACTGTAAAAAACCTTCCATAGATTTTATTTTGCACCCTCTGAAGATAAAATCTGTATCAGCAAAATTACTCAATATATTGGTTGGATATTTTGAGTGAGAGTTTATATCGAGGACAATTTTAGAGTCTTTTGCCTTTGTTATACGTAAAATACGATTGATTTTGTTAACGACTCCGTCATCATCGCAGGTAAAGTTTCTGAAATTGGCACTAAAAGTATCAGGGTTAACGTGCTTGTCTAAATCAGTGTTTGGTCTGACCATTGCAGACAGCAGATTAATTTGGGTTTCAAAAAGTTCTTTGTCCTCGTATTTTTCGGGCTTAATGTTATCTAAAAGCACCTGAACTGTTTTTATGTATTCATCATCATTACAGTTCCTTAATGTCAGGGTGTGATTTGCCATCAGGTTAGAAAAGTATGTTTTCTTCGCCTGATGGTCTTTTGAGTCAAGTGCTTTTTTTATTTCAACTGATAATTTAATGGTGTTTTTTTTAGGGATATTCCCTGAAAAAGATTGTGGAATAATAGCGTAGTAAGTTTTGTCTGACGATTTTTCGCAGTCAGAAATATTTTGTTTTTTAGAGTTTGCACAATGCGGCATAACTCGTGTTTGGATTGGTTGATTAATCGAACTTATACGCATAATATATCCTTGGTTTCAATATTATAAAACCCGTAAAAAAATAATTTGCTATATAAGTGATAAAAACAAAAAAGACACCTTTCGGTGTCTTAAATGGCGGAAGGACTCCGTTGGCGAACAGCAAAATGTGACTAAATGTCACGTTTTGCGTTAAAAAAAGCAAAATTGCCGGAGAAAAAGGAATAAGCCAATGGAGGAAAGAGGCTCGAGCCGAGTCATGATAAAAACAAAAAAGACACCTTTCGGTGTCTTAAATGGCGGAAGGACTCCGTTGGCGAACAGCAAAAGGTGACTAAATGTCACGTTTTGCGTTAAAAAAAGCAAAATAGTCAGAGAAAAAGGAATAAGCCAATGGAGGAAAGAGGCTCGAGCCGAGTCGTGATGAAAACAAAAAAGACACCTTTCGGTGTCTTAAATGGCGGGAACGACGAGGCTCGAACTCGCGACCTCATGCGTGACAGGCATGCGCTCTAACCAAACTGAGCTACGCTCCCATCTGCGTGTAAACTTATTCTATAATAAGCAAAATTTTTTTGCAAGTGTTTTTTTTGTTTTATTGGTAAATTATTGTTTAGCGGGGGTAAATATATAAATCGTTAAAAGCCCCTCGCCTTTGGAGAGGGGTTGGACAGAGGGTTCAATTATTAAACCAACTATTATTTACCCTCTCTCAAATTTCTAAATTCACTGCAAGCAGTTCATTAAGAAATTTCTCTCTCTCCAAGGAGAGATATATCTGCTTCGCAGATAAACAATAATTTACAACTACGCCCTATTTTGACGTATTGTACTTGTATAGTAAAAATACTGATGGGTGGTTCGCCTAATCATGAAATATATGAGGGAAAAATTGGCATTTCGCCTGCAAGCAGGCTCATGCATTTCTCTCTCTCAAAAACCGACCGTTAAGGTCGGTTTTGTTGTTTCTAAAAGAGTTTTGTCCTGAATTTTTGACTGTATTTCTCTAACTGTTCATAAGTTTTTTTATCAACAGATTTTATATAGTTTATATACCCATTTAATTTTGCCTCATCGTGTTGGTCAAATTTTGGGTAATCAGTGTCTTTCGGTGCATATTGACCTTTTGATATTGCGTAATGATGTATCATTGCTCTTACTTTTTTCCTTAATTCTTTTGGAGTCCTAACCTCCTTATTTACAACAATACCCAGAATATTTTGTTGTTTATTAGAGGATATATATCGAGTTTTTTTCTCATTTAATTTAAATCCAAATTGTTGTATTAACTCTGAAACATAGTGTTCAACGGAGTTCAGAATATTTTTGTTGTTACATGAAAAAGTCATGTCGTCCATGTATCTTGAATATTCAACGTCATGCCGGTTACTGTATTCTTTAATTTTCTTATCTAACGGTAAAAAGCATGCGTTAGCAATATGTGCTGATGTCGGTGCTCCGACAGGTAGATGTTTCCCTACGGTTACAATATCGGTCAGGTAGTTCACGATTTCTTCTGTCGCATAAATATAAAAGGTTCGCTGTATTATCCTTTGTATGTATTCGTATCGAACAGATCCATAAAAATCTTTGATATCCATTTTAAGCACCCATTTTTTGCCTGTGTGCTGTTTTGCACTGTTATGAGTGCTTAATTCCAACGGATAATGCTTATTCACCCATTTTTTTATATATCTTTGTGCCTGTTTTAGTTTTCTGCACGGTTCATATATTATACGATTTTTTATCCGAAATACGTTGTACGAAACTTCTTTAAGATTGAGTACAGGATAATCGTTTAAGTAATCATTAAGTGTGTAGTTAGAACTCATAAGTTGTCCTCACTGCAGGGAAAAACTTGCAGAAAGCGTAGTTAAATATCAGTCGAGCAGTCCCCACTGAGCCAAACTTATTCTTTGCGACAATGATTTCAGTTTCACCTTCTTGAATTATCGCATCTTCGTCATGTCCGTAATATTCAGGTCGATAAATAAACATTACAACGTCTGATAACGATTCAATGGCAGAAGAACCTCTTAAGTCTGAAAGCAGAGGGCGTTTATCAGTTCTTTCTTCAAGTGCACGTGAAAGTTGAGAGAGTAAAAATATTATAACCCCGTTTTCTTTTGCTATTTTTCTCAAATCCTGCATAATATCTTCTATCTGAAAGTTTCTGTCTTTTTTCGATTTTGTATGTATCAACTGTAAATAATCAATACAGACAAAATCAGGTTTGTTTTTTTGTATGCTTTTTTCTATTTCTTCAGTGGTTATCATCGGGGTATCATTTATGTATAATTCCCAATCAGCAATACGGTCTATTGATGCAGCCAAGTTTTCCCAGTCTTTTTCAAGCATGTTCCCTCTGCGAACATGAATAGAATCTATCTCTGCGTTCATACATAGCAAATGTTGGACTGCTTGCTCCTTTGAGCGTTCAATGGTAAATAAAAGTGTTTTTTTATTTTTATTTAGTATATTTTCCATTACAGAATATAAAAAAGACGTTTTTCCCATCGCAGGTCTGCCGGCAATAGTAATAATTCCACCATTAAAACCATACATCATTTCATCTAAATCATTAAACCCTGTTAGTTCAAAGGGTTCTGATTTATAGATTGTTTCTATTTGGTCATACGCATCAGGTATGATTTCTAATAATTTCTTTTCAGACATACTAATTTCTCCTTTTTTTCTAAATTATTCCATGCCGATACGTCAAAATCGGACAGGGGGGAAATTATTGTTTAGAGGCGAACGTAGTGAGCCGATATTTGCAAAAGTGATTA
>CAMHDG010000072.1 GCA_946183815.1 uncultured bacterium
TTTCTCTCTCTCCAAGGAGAGACAAATCGGCTTCGCCGATAAACAATAATTTACCCCTCAAACCATGTCATAGCATGGGTTTTACATTTCTTAATATTTTTGCCATGCCTAAAAATATGGATATCATGAACATGTCAGAAATAAATCTCACTGATTTGTTTCTTTCCTCTCTAGTTATATAATGATTATTCTTTAATCTCTCATACTCTTTCCATCAAACGAGAGATTAAAGAATTTTATTTTTTACCTCGTTTGATTTATAATAGTAATTATGGGAAGAGAGAATAGAATAAAAGCACCAATAGTAGAGGCGTTAATGAATGCTTATGACAAGCGTTCATATCACTTTCATATTCCTGGTCACACAAGAGGCAAGGGAGTGTATGCACCGTTTAAAGATTTTATGGGAGAAAAGTTTTTTCAGTGTGATATGACTGATGAATTTGACGGGATAGGTACTTTAAACCCTCCGACAGGACCGATAAAAGAGGCTGAGGAGTTGTGTGCGGAACTATTTGGGGCTCAAAAATCATTGTTTTTGCTAAATGGTTCTACTGTCGGAAATATCGCTATTGCAATGGCATTAAGTTTACAGGGTAAAAAAGTTGTTGTAAACAGAAACTGCCACCGCTCAGTGTTAACAGGTTTGATTACATCAGGGGCAGAGCCTTTATGGGTCATCCCAAGTAAATTAGAGGACTGGTCTTTGTGGGGGAAGATTAACCCTCAAGATATAGAAAATATTTTATCCAAACATAAAGATGTCGAGATGGTTTGGCTTACTAACCCGACTTATGAGGGTGTTGTATCAGATATAAAAGAGATTTCACGTATATGTAAAAAATATGATGTTCCGCTTGTTGTTGATGAGGCGCATGGTACTCTTTGGAAGTTTAACGATGAATTACCAACCCCATCGCTTGATTTGGGTGCGGATATTGTTGTTCAGTCCTTCCATAAAACAGGTGGGAGCATGGCGCAAACATCGGTTATGCATATTGCAAAAGATACAAAATTTGATGTTGAGGCGTTAGTTCATGCTTTGAGGTTGTTGCAAACAACCAGTCCTTCAATAATTTTGCTTGCAGGGTTAGATGCTGCCAGAGCGCAACTCGAAACGGAAGAAGGACAACATAATATTCAGGTCGCTATTGATAATGCTAAATATTTAAGTGGAAAAATTGACGAGTTAAAACATATAAGACAATTAAAACAAGACCCTTGCGATCCTACAAAAATCTTTATTAAGGCTGATAATCTATCAGGGATACAGTTAGAAACTATTTTAGAGCAAGATTATAATATTGAGGTGGAAGCAGCCTCTGACAGAGGGATATTGATGCTTTCTAATATCGGGAATGAAAGAAAAGAGTTTGAGTATCTTGCAAATTGTCTAAAAGAGATTGACCGACAAGATTATACAAAGTTTGAAAAAGAAAAGGCAAAACACATGCCTATGCTTATTCCCGAGATTAGGATGAATTTAAGACAGGCATTTTACTCTGAAAAAGAGGAGGTTAAAAAAGAAGATGCTGTCGGCAGAATATCAGCTGAAGTGATAGCGGAATGTCCTCCGGGGATAGCCATTTTACTTCCGGGGGAACTTATAACAGCAGAACATTTACCGTATCTGGAAAACTATGATGTTTTAGAGGTGGTAAAAAACGCATATTGTTTTTAGTTTAAGATAAAATCGTTTATTGTTTGGGGTTTGTCTTGTTTTTTTATAAAAACTTTTTTGATGAATAGAATAAAGCCGTTTTCTTTCTTTTGAGGTTGTTCAAATATGTCTTTTTCGGGTAAGTTTGGTGTATCGTTTGTAACTCTGTCCATAATAAGAGTTTTGGAATCTTTTTCAATATCAGGGTGTGTTTTTACATATACATCGTGGATAAAAGTTCTTATACCTATTGAATATTGCGAATGGTAAAAAATACCTATAAGCATACCCAGTGTCAGTGCAATAGCGATAACTAAAACGGTATCAAGTGATATAAGTTCCTCAAATGATTTTTTCACAATAAAACACCTCTGATTTATGCTTGTTCTTTGTTAGAATGGAAGAAATGATGGCGGGCATTTACCATACCAATGTGAGCAGAGATAGAAGCAACTGCTACAAGGGCGGATAGTTTGTGTAGTTTAGGCATGTGTTTTGCGCCTGTTGCGATGGCAGAAGCAATAGCACCTACTCCAACCCAGCCTGTAACTGATACGGGGTTTATCCCTTTGTGTTTATGAATTGGCGGTTGTATTTGTTCTGTAACAGGTTGTTCAACAGGAGGTTTTCGACTTTCCTCAGTTACTGTCCTAAACGCAGGGTAATGACCTATTGCAGAAACTAACATTTATACCTCCAATACGAATAAATCTGTGATACATATTTGATAATAGCATAATTAATTTTGATTTTCAAAGCGGTAATCCAAAAAGATTTACAATGTGTCATTTTATAAAATTTTGGTTTCTTTATGACACCTGGCAATGTCTTATTATGCCCCGAATACATCTTACCCCTTTGGGTAAGTGCCAAGATGCTTAAACATTGTGACGTGTTGTAGTATTTCAAACATTGCTTTTGACACTTTAAGGTCTAATATTTTGCCGTCAAAATCAATATAAAATGTGTATTCTCCCAACTCTTTTTTAGACGGGCGTGAGGATATGTAAGACATATTAATGTCGTATTTTCTTAAAATGTTTAAAATATCGCAAAGCGCTCCGGGTTTGTTATCCGTAGAGAAAGTTATGCTTGATTTATAGTCGCAGTTTTGTTTAGGCAGGTTTAGTTTTCCAACAAGTAAAAATCTTGTGCTGTTGTGTGGTTCGTCATTAATTTCTTGGGCTAAAACGGGTTTATTATAAAAATCTGCTGAATATTCACTCCCTATTGCACAAATAGTATCATCATCAGGTGACAGGTTTTTTATTGCGTTTGCTGTAGATGATTCTGATTTGTAAACAACCTTTTCCCCAAAAGTTTTGTATATATAATCAAAACATTGAGATATTGCCTGTGGGTGAGAGATGATTGTTTTGACTTTTGTAAGGTCTTTTGCGTAGGATACAAGGCAGTGGCGAATAGGGATAACACATTCACCTAATATTTTCACATCTTTATCTTCTATTCTTGAGATGTTGTCTATTGACTCTTTTACAATTCCCTCAATAGAGTTTTCAATAGGTAATACTGCAAGAGATTCGTTGTTATCAAGGTGTGATAACTCTGCGCAAACAGAGGTTATTGTAGGTTTTTCTATGTCCTCGTAACCTTCAAGATTAAACCTTTTTTTTAATTCTTCTTTTGCGACATCTGTGTAGGATGTTTTTGGACCTAAAAAATATATTTTTTTGTGATTAGTCATAATTTGATTGTAAATTAAACCGGTTGAATAGTGAATAGAGAATAGAGAATAGATTTACATATATTTATATAAAAAAAGACGGTCTGTTCATCAAACCGTCTTTTTCAAAAATTTTAATAATTAAACTATTCAGCAGGAGTTTCTTCTGCAGGTGCTTCTTCAGCAGGTGCTGCTGCTTCTTCTGCTGCTTTTGCTTCAGCCTCAGCCTTTGCTGCTTCTTCAGCCGCTTTAGCCTCTGCTTCTGCTTGTGCTTTTGCTTCAGCCTCTGCTGCAGCCTTTGCTTGAGCCTTTTTAGAAAGTTTAACACCATCTTTTTTCTTATAGTTTAATGTACCGTCTGCGTTACAATTCTTAAGTAAGTATGCAACTGTATCAGTAGGTTGAGCACCTTTAGAAATCCATTCTTCTGCTCTTGCCTTGTTGAATTGCATAACTTTTGTTTTCGGATTGTAGTGACCTAATTCTTCGATAGGTTTACCTTCACGTTTTGTAGTTGAATTAATAACGATAATTCTGTATGTAGGGGTTTTCTTCATACCCAATCTTTTAAGTCTGATTTTTAACATTTTAAATTTTCCTTCTTTTCTTAATACTAGTGTGTTTGAGAAGATACGCCGCTTTATCTTCCGCCAAACAATCCCAAGAGGAGAGGATTGTTCCGCTATTATTAAATCACGAAGATATTTTGTTTGCAAGAGAGTGTAAATTATTGTTTAGAGGCGAACGTAGTGAGCCGATATTTATAAAAGTGATTAAGTGTACTATTCCCCCATTACCTTAACAATAACTCTTTTTCTTCTTTGACCGTCAAATTCTGCGTAGTATATTTGTTGCCAAGGTCCAAAGTCAAGTTTGCCATTAGTGATAGGAACTGTAACCTCGTGACCTATGAGTAAACTTTTCAGGTGGCTGTCACCGTTTGTTTCGCCTGTGTTGTGGTGGTTGTAATTAATATCAAATGGGGCAAGTTCTTCAACCCATTTATCAATATCCTCGATTAAGCCGTATTCTGCATCGTTTACATATACTCCTGCCGTAATATGCATCGCAGATACTAACACCATCCCCTCTTTTATCCCGCTGTTAGTTACTATTTCTTGTACTTTTCGGGTTATGTTTATGTATTCTCTGTGATTTTCTGTGTTAAACCATAAATATTCCGTTGCAAATTTCATATTATTCTCCTTTTAGTAATGTTATTACTGCCTTATAGACCTCGTCAACTCTCGGATAATTAGTGCATTCATTTGTTCCTTTCGGGCATTTTCTTTTGTGACACGGTTTACAAATATCTTTTGCGGATAATGAAATATATTTGTTTTCAGAACCTAAAGGAGCATAAAGAGTTTCCGGAGTTGAACAAAAGACAGATACAATCTTTGGTTTTTGTACAGCCCACGCAAGATGTGTTGTTCCCGAATCCATTGATATAACAAGTTCCGCCCTAGATAATAACTCTTGCAATTCTTCTAAATTAGTTGCTCCGCAAAGGTTTATGTAATTATTATTTATATAGGAAAGAAGTTCTTTATCATTTTCTGTTCCCGTTAAAACTATTGAGTAGTCTTTTTCTAATTCGGTCAAAAGTTTTTTCCAGTTATCTTTGTTCCAGTGTTTAGTTACCCAAGTTGTTGCAGGAGCAACAAGGATAAACGGCTTGTTGTTTAAAGGCTTTAACAATTCCGTAACTTTTGTTTTTGCCTCATTTGAGGTTTCGGGAAGGGTAACTTTTATCTCGTCAGTGTTAATACCCAAATATTTTGCATATTTAAGATAACCCTTTACGGCATGTGGCTCGTTTCCAACTCTTGTTGCCTCAATAACTTCGTTTCCTCCAAGTATCGCAAATTCACGATAATTTTTTGCAACAATCCTTCTTTTTGCACCGCAAAACATCATCCAGTAAAGACTTTTTAGAATAAGTTGAGTATCCAGTGCAATATCAAACTTTTCGTTACGTATGGTTTTTAGTATCGAAATATATTCAAAGAAATTTTTTAAAGGGTTCTTTGTTTTTTTCCATTTCTCAACAGGTGCAAGTATAACCTTATCAACACAAGGGTTATTTTTAACGAGTGAATACCCCTTTTCTGATACAAGCCATGTCACCTCATAACCTGCTGATGTAAGTGCATTAGCAAGAGGGATAGTAAATATTACATCACCCATCGCACTCAATCTTACAAGTAAAACCTTTTTATCCATAGTATGATTTTAGTTTAAAATCAGGAAATAGTAAATAGATTTAGCGGTTGGGGTATAATAGACTTATGGTATTGTCGGAAAAAATTAATGAATATATAAAAAACTCAATGATACGAGGTCAACTTGCCCGTTGGCATAAGAGTTGTGTTAATGTATTTATAACCCCGATTACTATGCAAATAGCAAGTAAACTTGTTTTTTATGAGGATATAAAACGTGCCATGTCTGTATGGAATGAGGTGTTACAATCGTCAGGAATAAATCTGCGTTTTACTATTGTCGAGCAACCTCAAAATGCCGATATTATAATTCACTGGACAAAGGTCGGAAGAGTTTTTGAGGGAATGTGTAAATATCTCTCCGTAATCGGTAACGATATAAAAAAGGTTTCTATTGAAGTTGGTCTTGAAAATGAGTATTCAGGGAAAAACACAACGGCTGAAAGCATTTTCTTTGTAATGATGCACGAATTTGGTCATGCTTTAGGTTTAGGTCATGGGGTGGAAATTGACGATGTGATGTATGTTCCCCACAAAAAAAACATATCAGTTCCAAGCGAAAACGACCTGTTTGTTTTGAAAATGATATATGCCATCTAAAATTGTTTAACTTATAAAACCCTCTAGTAGTCTGCACTCTAGTTTTATTGTTAATATTTCTTAATAAAATAAAATCAAAAAAGGCAATTTTTTATTAGATATATCCTTTATATATACATAGGAAATAAATAATTTTAAAAGAGATTAAATTATAGGAGTATAAACTATGGGTATCGATTTCAACAATTTGATTAAAAATTTAGGTCATGTTGCAGCAAATATGCAAAATGATAAAACAAAAATTGATACTAAAACAGAATTGAATACATACGTTTCAGGCTGGTATGCTATTAAGGCAAAAGCAGAGGCAGAAAACAGTGCAAATGCTGAAGCAAAAGTTGATATCGCTTCTCTTGAAGGTGATATGAAATCTGAATTAGCAAGCCTTATGGGTGCAGAATTTGGAAAATCTGCAGGCGTTCAGAATAAAGGTGATGCTCAAAAACCTGTATTTTCTGAAGATGAAATCTCATTAGAAAATATGATGGCTTTATTAGCACCGGAAGACGGAATGGATATTGATAAATTAAGAGAATATAACAAAAAACCTATGTTATCAGCAGAATCTGAATCAGTTGATACTTTGACTGATGCAGGTTTCGATTCAGAATTAGTTGAAATCATGGTAGAAAGCACTCCGGGGGCTGTTAAATATATCTCTGATGCTATTAAATCAGGCAGTGCTGACAGAATTGCCAATGATACTGCTGCTTTTGAAAAAGATATTGAAGGTGCAAGAAATGTTTTATCGGCAATGGCTGAATTGTTAACAGGTGATATTCAGTCTATGATTCCTGATTATACAGAAACAAAACCGACATCCGGCGAAAATAAAAATGATATTGAAGGAGCAAGGAGAATTTTGTCTGAAATGTTAAATAGAGATATTCAGTCTATGACTCCTGATTATACAGAAACAAATACGACATCAGATAAATCAGCATTTGATGAAATAACAGAATTTATGGAAGAAGATAATAAATAAAGTCGGTAGTTTGTTAGATGGGGTTTCTACCCCAACAATGTAACTATTAAATAAAAAGGAGGATAAAGAGTAAGAAAACGGCTTTATATAACAAAGATTTTATCGAAACTGTCATTAGGAAGGGCAGGAGTAGAGTCCCGTATGGGATATGGGAATAAGATAGTAAGATAAGGTTCGGCGGACATTGTCCGCCTTTTTATTTGGTAAATTATTGTTTATCGGCTTTGCCGATAAACAATAATTTACAGTGAATAGTGAATGGTGAATAGTGAATAGAGGGGCTTCACTTGTTAAGTTCGTCATTGCGTGTGCGGGAGCGGGAGTTTCTCTGCAACTCATTCCCGCAAACGAT
>CAMHDG010000073.1 GCA_946183815.1 uncultured bacterium
TATATAGTATAAATTATTATACTCTGCTTAAAGGTTTAGGACCTGCATTAGTGATTTCAGCAGGCATGTTTGGATACTTTTTAGAGAAGTTATCGTTAAACATTTGAGCCAACTTGTTAGCAGCCTCATCATAAGCATTTTTATCAGCCCACATACCTCTTGCATCTAACATTTCAGCAGGAACATTAGGACAAGATGTAGGATAATCAACATTGAATACATCGTGATGTTTAAATTCAACATTATCGAATGAACCGTTAAGAGCAGCAGTAACCATTGCTCTTGTGTAAGCAAGTTTCATTCTCTTAGCCCCTGATGAAGCAGAACCGCCTGCCCAACCGGTGTTAACTAAATAAACCTTAGTACCGTATTGGTCTAATTTGTCACCTAACATTTTAGCGTAAACAGAAGCATCCATTGGCATGAATGGTTCGCCGAATAATGTTGAGAATGTAGGAACAGGTTCGGTGATACCACGTTCAGTACCTGCTAATTTAGAAGTAAACCCTGTTACGAAATGATACATTGCAGCATTCTTGTCTAATCTTGAGATTGGAGGAAGAACACCGAAAGCATCTGCTGTCAAGAATACAACAACTTTTGGAATGCCACCCATTGAAGGAATAGCAGAGTTGTTAATATAATCAACAGGATAACCTACACGAGTGTTTTCAGTCAACGAACCGTCAAAGAAATCAAGTTCTCTTGTTTCTGGGTTCATAACAACATTTTCAACTAATGAACCAAACTTGATAGCGTTATAGATATCAGGTTCATTTTCTTCAGTAAGGTTGATACACTTAGCATAGCAACCACCTTCAAAGTTGAATACACCATCAGGTGACCAACCGTGTTCATCGTCACCGATTAACTTACGGCTAGGGTCTGCTGATAAAGTTGTTTTACCTGTACCTGAAAGACCGAAGAAAACTGCTGTTTCATGAGTTTCAGGATCCATGTTTGCTGAACAGTGCATAGGTAACACATTTTTCTTTGTCATTACATAGTTCATTGTAGCGAATACAGATTTTTTGATTTCGCCTGAATATTGAGAACCTGCAATAATAATTGTGTGTGCTTCGTAGTCGATAGCAATACATGCTTCAGAGTTTGTACCATCAACAGCAGGGTCACATTTAAAACCTGGAGCACAGATAATTGTGTAATCTGCTTCACCGTAGTTTGCTAATTCTTCAGCAGTTGGTCTGATTAACAACTGGTGAATAAACATGTTTTGTGATGCCATTTCGTTGATAACTCTGAATTTTTGAGTATAAGTTTTGTCAGCACCTGCATAACCGTCAAAGATAAATACTTCTTTACCGTTAAGGTAGTTAATCATTTTGTCTTTGATTGAGTTAAATGCTTCTCTTGAGATAGGTCTGTTTACGTTACCCCAAGCGATTTCATTGTGGATACCATCAGTATCAACAATGAATTTATCCTTAGGTGAACGACCTGTGTATTTACCTGTTGTAACAACAAGAGCACCTTTGTCTGATAATGTACCTTCACCTCTTCTTAATGCAGCCTCTGTTAATTGAGCAGGGGTTAAGTTTCTGTAAACTGCACTAGGAGAAGTGATACCTAATTTTTCAATTCCATAAGTTTCCATAAATTTTTTCTCCATTTTTAAGTGTTGATTTAACACCAAGAGTATATTACAAAGATAGTTTAATTTCAATAAATTATTGTTTTGTGGCTAAAGCCACTAAACAATAATTTATAGTGACTAGGTGATTAAGTGATTAAGTGACTAAGCAGCCGATTTTTAATTGGCAATTTTACTTTGACTTTTAGCCAAATTCTCTTAGTCACTCAGTCACCTAGTCACTTAATCACTTTTGTAAATATCGGCTCACTACGTTCGCCTCTAAACAATAATTTACCACTAGACAAAAAATATTAATTATTGTAAACTTTGATTATCTGCATGGCAAAATTATTGTTTATGGTTTTTAGAACAAATATAGGCGAAATATTACAGGAGAATATAAAGATGATTGAAAAAATTAATGTCATTACAGGGCGTGAAGAATCCCTTGCAAAAAGCGCAAAAGACCTTCTTGGTAAAGTTGAAAAACACGAATATACAAATGCTGCAAAAATTTATACAAAAGAAGATATTGCTAAAGTAATGGATAATATTGACAAGGCTCACATGCCAAAATATGAATCAGCAGAAGCAAGATACACAAGTCCTTTTGCTCCGATAGAAAACAAATCGGCAGCATCTGTTGATTTCGTTCCTGAGTCTATGCCTCAAGGTAACAAAATCGATTTTAAAGCGTAATTCAATAATATATGCAAACTAAATGAAATACCTGTCTTTTGGGACAGGTATTTTTGTTACAATTTGTAATAAATTATATCAAAAAAGTCAATTCACACTGCAAAAAAAACTTTTTATAAGTGTGTGTATTTAATTATAGGTTTATGTAGTTAGTATGGTAGAAGCAATCACATCAAATGTGAATATCGGTTCAGAACAAGCAGTTAATAAAACGACTGTTTTAGATGCAAAATTAGCCGAAATAAAAAATAAACAAGGGTTTATTGGTAACATTTGGAATGATATCAAGGAATTAACGGGTGCAGGTTTAAGTGCCTCTGATTGCGAAAACATGCTTGAAAAATATAAAAAAGGTGAAATCTCATTTAATGAGGCACTTGAATATATAGAAAAATTTGATAAAAAACAAGATAATATGACTGATTTAGGGGCAAATATTGCAACAGGTATCGGCGCTATCGCTGCTGCAACCTGTTTAGCATCAGGTCCGGTCGGCTGGGCTGCCGCTTTGTTATTTGGCGCACCTGTTGGTGCAGTTCTAAAAACAGGTATTAAAGTTTTAGACAGAGCGACAAACAAAGTCAAAGGTGACGAATTTGATACTAAACAAATGACTAAAGACGCTATCTCAGGTGCCGTAACAGGTATGACAAGTGCTGTATCATCAGGTGTTGGTGCAGGTATTAAAGCAGGAAGCCTCAAACTTGCCGTTAAAAACGGAACTAAATGCGGTATCCAATGTGGTGCTGTTGCAGGGGCTTCAAGTTATACAACAGACGTCATACTTGATGACAACAAATACTTTAATCTTGAAGAATTTATGCAAAAAACTGCAACCTCTGCTTTTGTTTCAGGTACGGTAGGAGCAGTAGTCGGGGCTGGCATGTACGGATTGTCTAATAATGTAGGGAAAGAAGTGTCTAAAACCGTAAAAGAAACAATTATTGATGATTCATTATCAAGTTCTTCAAGAAAAGTATTAGGTCAAACCGAACGCAGTATGATGGCAATAGGCTAATGTAAATATTGTAAACATTTTTTCTTCGCCTGAAATTGAGAGTAATTTTTGGACTTTAAATTAATATATAATTGTGAAGTTAAAAAGGAGAGTAGAACATGGCTAAATTTGACGGCGCAGCACCGGTATCAGGTGCAGGTGGTTCGACCCCGATAAGCAGAACAGGGCAAACCGCTCAAACTGACGAAACACAAGAAGTAGTAAATGTTCCTATGGCAAATGGTGACGATAACGTAGGAGATGTCGTATCACACGACCAAACAGTAGCAGACGCACAAGAAGCAAAAGAGGCAGCAGAACGAGCACAAAATCAGGCTGCCAGAGCAACAAGACAACGTATCCAATCAAAACTCTATCAAACCGAGCAAGAAATGGCTCAAATCTTAAAAAAAGATTATATGACCCGTGCTGATGATCAAAGACTAAAAGAATTAACTATTGCGACAAGAAAATTGATTGTTGCAAACATGAAATATGACAAATTAAGTACAGACCAGCAAAAACTATATAATATGGCAAAAGCAGCCATTAAAAGAGGATACAGCCCCGCAAACCTTGCAGAATATCAAAATCTGACAGATGTTGAAAAATCTCAATTAAACGCAATCGTTAAGGCAGCAAACACAAATTTTGCAACTCAATCAAGAACACAAGATGCCACTCTTTCATATCTTGTTAGCAAAGCAACGGATGCGTTTGGTTACAGAGATATGTCTGACGAAGAAAGAAAAGTTTTGAGTGCTGTTGACCAAGAAGTAATGTATTACATAATCAAAACTGACGGGAATGCAAACCCTGAAAGAGTTGACCTTTATTATAATACAATGACAAGAGAAGCAAAACTCAAACTGGAAGGTACACACAGGCACTTTGAGGAACAGGCATTTATGGACAGATATAACAAACAATCATTTTTACCAAGTTCATCCAGAGTAAAAGCAGTGCAAAGAGCAAGACATCAAAGGTCACAGGCGGCAAGAGATAATGCAGTCGCACTGACAGGTTTTGACCCTGCTACAGGGAAATGGGATATCGACACCGACCCATACAAAAAATAGATATCAGTTAATAACATAAAAAGGACATCACAATAGTGATGTCCTTTAAAATTTGGTTCGTATAGTTTGAAAATCAGACTATGCTTCTGCTTTTGAGAACAAGCCTTTTACGGCAGCCCAAGCAGATTTACCATGTTCTAACACAAAATTACCCGCTGTATCAAATGCGTTTACTACTGCTTTAACAGGTTCTTTTGCATATTTTGCTAATAATTCGTTATTTTTTACTGCATCAGGAAGTTTTTGAGCAATTTTACCAACATTAAAGATATCAAAATGTTTGCCGAGAGCCAAACCGCCTGCTACCACTGCTGCGGTTGCTGCTAATCCTGCAACCCATTTCAATACCTTATGACTCTTTTTAGGTGCAGCCGGTGCTTCTTGAGCAGGTGCTGCCTGTGGTCTTTGATGTGCCTGAGGAGCATCAAAGTTTGGTTTGTCATAAATTCCCATTTTTGTTCCGAAAGATACACTGTTCACCATACGAACCTCCAAATATTTATATTACACACATTTATATAAACACTTTTTAAATATTTTTTTTGCTTTTTTAGGATACCTTCTTTACTAATTGTTACAAATATTCATACATTAATCAAATCTGTTAAGAGTTTTATTAAGAAATATTAAATTTATATATCCTAAAAAGGCAATTTTCGGAAAAGTATATACTTTATACATATATAAAAGGATATTAGGAAAAGGATTATACTATGTCAGCATACGATGTAGCATCAACAGGCTCTGGCGATGCTTATGCAAAAATGGTAGAACAACAAAAACAATACGCACAAGACTACGAAAACTATGTGCGTGGGGTTCTTGTTCCGAAAGATGCACAAGCAGAAAAGAAAGAATATACCTCTTATGTTAATATGAAATATGCAACAGGGGTTTTTGATGCTGCCAGCAATGATAAGTTAACCCTTCAACAACAACTTGATAAAATCACTCAGGAAAGAGATTACAAAATAAATGAAATACAGCACAAAATCGCAAAACTTGAACGAGAAAATACTCCTGAAGCAAAAGAACAAATAAAAGAATTACAGGGGCAAATTCCTATAATTACTGCTCAATACGCAGGAAGGATACAGAATTTACAATTTAACATAGAAAGAGCAGGCAGAACAACATTACTTAAACAAAGCACACTTGCAGAAGCACGAAGTATATATCAATCAGACAGATACGACAGAATTAGCACAAGTAATGATGTATATAGCGGATTTTTACAAGCAAGTTCAAACTGGCTGGATGCAGGGAAAATGCAACAACAACTGGATTATACACAATCACAGGTTAGAAAAAGTAATTTTGAAGCAATGGGTTAGTCATCAACGACAAGCCCTTCTTCTTTTAGAGAGCGTACCGATTTCATTAACAATAATAGCGGAATTATAACAAAGGATGCTGCTGCAAAAATTCTAAAGGTATCAATATATGCCCAAAGAGTCGATTGCAGTTGCAACTGTTTATACATTAATCCTTGAGCCATACCATGTGCAGTTGCCGGATCAACAGTTATCGGCTGAAAGAAATGAGCGTATGCACTTACTCTGTCAACAAAGGCTTGATTTGTATCACGCAAATAACCCACCATCATCATTTGGTGTTTTTGAGAAAATCTTGATATAAGCGTTGTTACAAGGGATGTACCTATCGCACCGCCAATGTTTTTAAGCATATTTTGAACCCCTGATGCATTAGTTAGTTGAGAATTTTTTAGAGTAATCATGGAAAGATTAATAATAGGCACCATTGCAAAGGTTAATCCCGTACCGAACAGATAGTTTGGCAAAGCGATATCAACAAGTGCAATTTGTAAATTTAACTGACCAAATAAAAGTCCGCCACAGCCTATAACAAACAGACCTATCATAACCATAACACGTTCACTAACCTTGTTTGCAAGAATTGCGGTTATAATTATACCTGTCAGACAACCCGCACCACGAGGCATCATAGATAACCCGCTTAAGAAGGAGGTATAACCCATTAATCTCTGTAACATTGATGGCAAAATCGCCGCAGATGCCAACAATACCGCCATAAGCACGATTTGAATAACCGTACCAAAAAAGAAATTTCTATCACGCATTATGCTTAAATCGACTAAAGCATTTCGCTTGTTTCTAACCTGTGAAACAAAAAAGGCTATGCAAGAAAATACAGATATAGCACTCATCCAGCATATCCAAGTTGAGCCGAACCAGTCCGCATCATTCCCTTTATCAAGTACAATCTGGAGGGTTACAATCCAAAACACCAGAAAAGTGAACCCCCAATGATCAAGTTTAACACCTTCTATTTTTCTGCCGAAAGGTGATTCTTCAAGCAACATTTTAGAGATAACAAAGCAAAATATACCGAAAGGCAGGTTTATAAAATAAATAAACGGCCAAGACCAGTTATCAGTAATCCAGCCGCCCACGGTCGGACCAAGTATAGGTCCCATTACAATACCAAAACCAAACAGAGCCATTGCTCTGCCTCTTTCTTCTTTAGGGAAACACTCCAGCATAATTGACTGGGATAAAGGAAGAAGTGCACCTCCGCCTATACCTTGCAAAAACCTTGATAAAATCATTTGTCCTAAGGTTTGAGAGAGTCCGCACAAAACTGAGGCTATTGTAAACAGTGCTACACTAAATAAATAATAATTGTTTCTTCCAAATTTTTTACATAAGAAATCAACGGAAGGGATAATCAAACCACTTGCGATTAAGTAACTGGTTAACACCCATGTTGACTCGTTATGAGCGACTGAAAATGAGCCTGCCATAAAAGGAAGTGCAACATTTGAAATAGTTTCATCCAAAACAAACATAAACATCGCAAGCATCAATGGTGCTGATATCAGCCATGGGTTTCGGGTTGGCACCCAATTCTCATCCGTATTTATATTTTCTTCGCTCATTCTCTTTCCCCTTTTTTATATTATAGCATAGATAAATTATTGTTTATCGGCAAAGCCGATAAACAATAATTTACAGTGAATAGTGAATGGTGAATAGTGAATAGAGG
>CAMHDG010000074.1 GCA_946183815.1 uncultured bacterium
AGAGGGGCTTTTAACGATTTATATATTTACCCCCGATAAACAATAATTTACCCCTGTGCTATAATAAAATAAAGTAAGAGAAAACGGGGAATTAAGAGTGAGTAAAACATTAATATTAATTGACGGGCACGCACTGGCATTCAGACAGTTTTTTGCACTGGAGCGTACTGCTATGAAAAATTCTGATAATCAGCCAACATGGGCAGTATATGGTTTTTTTAAAGCCATATTTGACCTATTGGCAAAAATTCACCCTGATTCAATAGCGGTAACCTTTGATGTTTCCCATCACACATTCAGAACAGAAATGTACGAAGATTACAAGGCTAACAGAGAATCCATGCCTGATTCATTAGGTACTCAACTAGAACTCATTTGTCAGGGATTACAGGCATTTGATATTCCTATCTATACAAGAGCGGGTTTTGAGGCTGATGATTTGATAGGCACAATATCGGCAAGAGCAAAAGAACTTGGACACACCACTCTTATTCTTACAGGAGATCAGGACTCTTTCCAACTTATTGATGAAGAAGGGTTTATTAAAGTGCTTATCCCCTCAAAAGGTGAACTAGTGGAATATAACTGGCACAGAGTTTACGATAAACTGGGCGTTTATCCTAATCAGGTTATTGATTATAAAGGGTTAAGAGGCGATACCTCTGACAATATTCCGGGGATAAAAGGTATTGGTGAAAAGACAGCCCAAAAACTCTTGGCTGAATACGGAACACTTGATAATGTGTTAGAGCATTGCGAAGAGATTAAACAAAACTCTTTGAGAGAAAAACTTGTTAACGGAAAAGAGATTGCAAAATTAAGCCAGCAGTTAGCAACCATTATACGTGATGTTGATATTGATTTTGACTTTGATAAGGCTGAGGTTATATTACCTGATATAAATAAAGTAAGCGAATTTTTAAGAAGTATGCAGTTTTACTCTTTTATCAAAAACATCAACAAGATTTTAAATAATTTTGGGGTAAAAGACACGCAGACAGCACTTCCCGTTATTGAACAAAAACCTGTAAACAGTGATAATGGCGGACAACTTGGCTTATTTACGCAGGCGATAAAAGAAACTGTTGAAGATATTGACTTTAAGTGCAAAATTTTAACCTCTGAGGATGAAGTAAAAGATTTGGCAGATAAACTTAAAACACAAGCCTTTGCAATCAATACATATTCCGAAAAATCAAATATTTTAGGGTTTTCTATCTCTTTAGGCGGAGAGGACAATTATTTTGTCGGGGGTAAATATATTGAGAAATTAAAACCACTGCTTGAAGACAGCAATATTAAAAAATTTTTCTATGATGCAAAGCGTAATTATTACGTATTAAAAGAAAACGGGATTACCCTTGACGGAATAGACTATGATGTGTTACTTGCAAGTTATGTAAAAGATCCCAACAGAAGCCATCTAATCGAATCACAGGCACTGGACTTTTTAAACCATATTATGGTAGAAAAGGCAGAACTTACCTCTGATTTATTAGGTTCAGCATGTAATTTTGCATGCGATGAAGCATACGCTATATATAATTTGACGGAATATTGGCGAAATAATTTATCAGAGGAAGAGAAAAAACTTGTTAATGATATAGAACTACCTTTAACAACTGTTTTGGCAAAAATGGAATATACAGGTGTTGCCATAGATATTGATTACTTAAAATCTTTGTCAGATTTTATGACGGAAAAGTTAGCAGAACTGGAAGATTTTATATATCAACTTGCGGGAGGTCCGTTCAATATAAATTCTCCAAAACAAGTTGCTGAGGTTCTGTATGACAAACTGGGAATAAAATCAAAAAAACGTAAACGCTCAACCTCGGCAGAGATATTAGAGGAACTGGCAAACGAATACGAGATATGCGAATTTATACTTCAACACAGGAAATTTTCTAAACTGCGTTCAACTTACACAGATTCTCTGCCAACGCTTATAAGCAAACGTGACGGGCGTATTCATACAACTTATAATCAGGCAACGACTGTTACGGGAAGATTATCTTCTTCTAATCCAAACTTACAGAATATTCCAATTCGCTCTGAAGAGGGGAACAAGATAAGAAACGCTTTTTGCCCGCAAGACAGAGAAAATTATCTGATGCTTTCGGCAGACTATTCTCAAATAGAACTGCGTTTGCTTGCCCACGTTGCAAACGATGAACATCTTATTGAGGCATTCACAAAAAACATTGATGTTCATACACTCACTGCCTCAAAGGTTTTTGGCGTACCTATTGGGGATGTGACTAAAGATATGAGAAGAAAGGCAAAAGCGGTAAATTTTGGGATAGTTTATGGTCAGTCTAAATACGGGCTTGCAAAATCTTTGAATATATCTAATGATGAAGCGGGTGAATTTATTAATAAATATTTTGAATCTTATCCAAAAATTCAGCAATATATGACAAATGAGATTGATTTTGTTCACGAAAACGGCTATGTCGAAACATTATACGGTCGCAGACGCTATTTAGGTGCAGAATTATCGAGTGCAAATTATCAGATAAGAGAATTTGCCGAACGTGCAGCCATTAATCAGCCTTTGCAAGGCACCGCCGCTGATTTAATCAAAATGGCAATGATTGAGGTCGATAAAAAATTATCAGAAAAAAATATGAAATCAAAAATGGTTATGCAAGTGCACGATGAACTTGTTTTCGAGGTTGAAAAATCAGAGTTGGATGAGTTGAAAACACTTGTTCTTGAGGCGATGGAATTGGGTCAGCCTTTTAAAGTCCCACTTGATGTAGATATAAATTATGGTGAGTCATGGAAAGAATAACTAAAGTTGTAACATTATTTGTACTAATAACTTTATTTCGTTCTTCTGCCGTATTTTCGGAAGAGCAGTTTTATGACGCACCCAAACAGGTAAAGGAAGTAACAGCAACAGAGTTTTCGCAGTGTGTTAAAACGTTTTCCGTTACGGTTGAGAAACTTTATTATTTAACTTTAGGTGCTTGCTCCGAAAACAATTTTGAGATTAAGGAAATTCAAAGCCGAGGCGGGTATATTATTTTTGAAACAGGTTACAGAAAGTTTCTTGCATCAATAATTTATGTTTCATCAAATAAGTCCATGCTCAAAATAACACCATACAGTAATAATTATGATTTTTCACCTGAAATACCGCAAAAAGTTTTTAAATATATTGAATTAAACCAAAATATGAAATATTAATGTAAAAGATTTATAAATATTCTGTAAATAAAAGTTTTTGTAGTGTATTATATAAAGAGGGATAGATAGTAACAGGATAATAAATGGATATTACAAAATTTGTAAATACAGGATATGAAGCGTTATTTGTTGCACTAACAGTCCCGTTAATTGCACAGACGATAAAATTCACTCTACACCTGATTTTTGACAAAAAGATAGATTTCAGATTATTTACAACAACGGGTGGAATGCCCAGCGCTCACTCTGCGTTTGTCGTTGGACTGTCAACTACTGTTGGTTTAATCTGCGGGTTTGAGTCAATGTTTTTTGCAATAGCCGTTGTAAATGCACTTGTGGTTATGTATGATGCTGCCGGAGTGAGGAGAGCGGCAGGTCGTCAGGCTGCATGTTTAAATCGTATTATGGACGACTTTTATAAACACGAAATTCAGGAAATTGGCGGTAAATTAAAAGAATTACTCGGGCATACTCCTTATCAGGTGTTTTGGGGTGCTATTTTAGGTATCGTTTATGCATACTATATGCATAAATGGTTTATTTCTATCTCAGGTTAATAGTTTTTTGCATATCGTTCAAAATAAGACTGTTCGTGCTTACAAGCAGGACAGATTTCAGGCGCAGATTTTCCCTTATGAATATATCCGCAGTTCAGACAGTGCCATTCAACCTCTTTATCGGAGTTGAATACTCTTTTCTTTTCTATGTTTTCTAACAATTTTTTATACCTGTCGTGGTGTGCTTGTTCTACCTCTGATATTTCTTCAAACATTTCTGCAATATCTTCAAACCCTTCTTCTTTTGCTATTTTAGAAAATTCAGGGTACATTGTATTTGCCTCATAGTATTCTGTATCTATTGCTGTTTTTAAGTTTTCCTCTGTTGAGCCTATATTATTTATCAGTTTAAACCATAATTTTGCATGCTCTTTTTCGTTGTTTGCGGTTTCTTCAAATATTTTGGATATTGATTCATATCCCTCTTTTTTAGCCTTTGAGGCAAAATAAGTATATTTATTCCTTGCCTCTGATTCTCCTTTAAAAGCCATTAATAAATTTTTTTCTGTTATTGTTCCTTTTAATCTCTCTTTTTGTCCCATATTATCCTCCTTACACTCGCATTTTAACTTCACTTAGGATATTTTCCCTCATTAAAAAAGATACTCGAAGCGAGTATCTTTTTATATATACAAATCTAAACTAAAATAATAATTCTAATTATTACTCAAAACTATACGCAAAGTTGCCAAATTCTTAATAGACAGCATTTTATGTTTATTCCGTTGTGCTTTTGCTATCTCAAATATACGTATTATTCTCTGTATTTCGTCTATATCTTTTTGAGATTCAATCTTATATACGTTTTCTATTGGATCTGCAACAACTGACATCATGGCATTTAATTCTGTTTCTTTCATTATAAATTCCTTATAAAAATATTAATCCTATAATCCTCTATATTTTTATAAAGTTTTTTTATCTCAAAGAATTGACTTTTGTGTTAAGAAATGTTACCTAAAAAAAATAATCACTCATTCTGCGTATGATTATGGTAATTTCGGTCATAAGTCAAAAAGGTCGGCTTTCATTTGAAAACCAACCTTTTTTATATTTGATTAAATATAATTATTTAGGGAATTATATACTATAACACAGTAATTGTCATTGCGAGTGCTTTGCACAAAGCAATCCAGCCGACTAAACACAAATTATGGACTGCCACGAAAATCAAAGATTTTTCCGCGGGAGCGGGAGCAAATAGGCATTTGCTCCCGCACTCGCAGTGGAAAAATACTTACTGAATTATTATATATAATTACTTTTTATTCTACCCATTATACTCCTCATACTGCCATTTGTCTGTTATATCAAACTTGCCGAGCAAGGTTGTGATATCGCCATCAATTTTTTCGTTTTCAAACACATCAGAAACGCTTGAATAACCCTCAGATGTAAGCCATGATGTTATATCACTCTTAACCTCTTCTATCACACTGATAGTAAGATGTGAACAACCGCTATCATCACCTTTTTCTTCAAAGTTCTCAACACAGTTCCAATCTGTAATATTTATACCTTTGATATTACTGTCTGATATATCCGTTTTCCAAAGGTTATAGTTTTCGGTATTCAATATCCTTAACCCGTCAGAGTCCATATTGCCCTCATTATCAATATTGAACACAAAATGCAGATTATCATAAGTTTCATCATAAATATTCATAGAATCAGTACCTAATGAGTCTGAAACAAAGGTATTCAACCCTTCATTTGCAAACACAATAAAAGTATCGTTTCCTTTATCACCATAAAGGTAATTTGTTAAAGAATTGCCGACTAATGTATCATTACCGCCACCTGCGTAGATTTTATCAACAACACCCTCGGTTTTATCGAATGTAGTGAATGAATAATTATCTGCTTTATGAGTATATAATTCTTCAGCATAATCACTGCCTCTGATAATATCACTTCCTTTTTTACCTTCTAATCTATATACCTCTGCCGTTATTCTCAAGTCCTCATCTTTATTCGAATATGTACGCGTATAACTGATTGAATCAATATATTCAACCCGTTTAAAATAATCTGCCATGTTATATTCTGTACCTGTTGAGTCGATTATTTTTGTTACATAATTTTTATAGAAATAATCTTTTACACGCAAGGTATTTTCATTACCGTCATAATGTATTAATAAATCACTGTAATAACCGTTTGCATCTCTGTCATAACCTGTCGGAGAAGAAAGTTCTTCTATTGTTGCATCATTAAATTTTAGTGTTATCTCTCCGCCCTTTTGATACAAGGTATCAGAGCCGTCACCATCATTAAATACAAAAGTAGTTTTCTCACCCTGACTAGTAAGGCTATCATCACCTTTCCCGCCTATATAAGTATTTTCTCCACTCTTTGCAATAAATACATCTTGATTATCCGTGCCTTGTAAAGTTGAACCTGTTCCTATATCAAAACTGCCGAGAGCAGATTTGTCACCATACATTGTAGATAGTGATTTTTCTTCGTCAGGTGATGCCATATTATAGGTAGTGACTTTATCAATCTTATTATCTGATTCAAAATAGTTATCAATAATAACATAATTTTCCTTACCTGATAAACCTTTTGTATTGATAACAAGTCCTTTGCCGTTATTGTTTGTATAGTATTTGAACTCATTAAAATTAACAGGGACAGTTGATGAAGATTCAAACCAAGCAAAATTAAACGTATCAACTCCGTTTCCGCCAATTAAGGTATCATCACCCTCTCCGCCGTCTATTATGTTCTCAACACCGTCAACTGCGTTTAGGGTGTTATCTCTATTATTCCCGCTTATACCAATGGTTGCCTGTGATGTTTTTTCATTCCATTTATCAACCCTTAATTTAGATGTGTAAGTGGTTTCGTCACTGTCTGCATAACAATCCCAATTAATCTCTAAATCACCTGACTTATTTATATTTGAAGTTACATTACCCTCAACTGCACCCAGATTTATATTTGTTTTGGTTGTTTCTTCTTTCCCTAAATAAATATCACAATCAGACTGATTATCGCTTATATTGATATTTTTATTACCCTCATTAGCATAAACAATATCTTTTCCGCCTTTGATATAGATAGTTTCTTTGTTACCGTTTCCACCATAGATAGTATCATCATTATTAAAACCTGCTGAATATAATAACCAAGAATTATCTATATTTTTGCCATGGATTGCGCCTTTATATTCGCCAAACGGCTGAACATCAAAAACCCTCTCCCAAATACTGCCGTCAGTCCACTCTGGAACTGTATATTGTTTTTGGACTAATTCAGTTGAGAATTGTTCAGGATATTCCCAAACATTGAGTTTTACTCTGTCTGTTTTAGGGTCGCCGTTTTCGTCAAAATAATTTTTAACTCTTATACAATAACCATCTCCGCTAAATGATATATACAAATCATTATCCTGACCTGTACCACGACAAAAGACCCCAAGAGCCTTGCCGTCAAATATTTCTCTATCAATATCAAGAATAAGGGTTGATGTAGGATCGTCATTCAAATAGATTGTCTTAACACATTTTTCTTTGTATTCTATCCATTCCCATTCTTGCCATTGCTCATGGATAATCTCCTCAAACATCGACATATCAATCTT
>CAMHDG010000075.1 GCA_946183815.1 uncultured bacterium
GTATAATATAATATTTTATATGCTAAAAGATTTATTAGAAAGTAACACAAAGATATTTAAACTTGTCTGCGGAGCAGGAAATGAGTGTGCTGATGATGTTAGAAAACTGACAGAGTTGTATTCTCTTTCTGGGGCTCAAGTTTTTGATATTTGTGCAAAACCCGAAATCTTAAAAGCAGCAAAAGAGGGGTTGAATAAAGCAGGAATAAAAAATAACAGATATATATGTGTAAGTGTCGGAATAAAGGGTGACCCGCATATATCTAAAGCAGAAATAGTTAAAAATAAATGTGACAGATGTAATATTTGCGAAAAAATTTGTCCTAATAGTGCAGTGCAAAAATTTCAGATAATAAAAGAAAAATGTATCGGGTGCGGAGTTTGTTATGATAGATGTCCACGCTCCGCAATAACAATGAATGATTTTGATATAGATTTAAATAAGGTTCTGCCCGAACTAATAGAGATGGGGATAGACTGTATTGAATTGCACGCAACAGCAGAGTCTGAAAGCGATATATGGGATAAGTGGGAGGCAATTAACACACACTTTGACGGGATAGTGTCAATCTGCATTGATAGGCTTAACCTCGGCAATAAGCAGGTTTTGTCAAGATTAAAAAAGATGCTTAAATCAAGAAAACCCTATACAACAATTATTCAGGCAGACGGAATCCCTATGAGCGGAAGTGATGACACCTATAAAACAACTTTGCAGGCAATAGCGATGAGCGAAATCATACAAGATGCAAACCTACCTGTTTATATACTTATATCAGGAGGTACAAACTCTAAAACTGCAAAACTTGCTAAACTCTGTAATTTAAAATATAACGGAATTGCAATAGGCTCATACGCAAGAAAGATTGTGAAAGATTATATTATTAGCGGTAAAAATAAAGACACCGCCCTCAAACTTGCAACAGAATTAGTAAAAGAGAGTATAGAATGATTACAAAAGAAATAATTACAAAGATAAAATCAAATGCTGATGATAAATTTGCGAAATGGGTTTCCCCTATATTACAGGTATCAGAAGGTGGCTATGGGGAATCTGACAAATTATATGGAGTTCGTACCCCAATTTTAAGAAAAATTGCAAAGGAATATAAAAATATCACATTGAGTGAGGCGGAGAAACTGTTACACAACGAATACCACGAAGCAAGAATGACAGCGCTGTTTATTTTAATACACAAGTATCGAGAGAATAAACAAGAAAGAGAACTTATTGTTAAAACCTATGTTGCCAACGCTGACTACATAAATAATTGGGATTTAGTTGATATATCTGCCCCTAATATAATCGGGAATTATGTCTATGATAACAAAGATGAACTACACCTGCTGTATGACTTATCCGAGTTAAATCATTTATGGAAGCAAAGAATTGCTGTTGTCTCCACTCAATACCTTATAAAACAGGGGTTTTATGAACCAACTATAAAACTTGCAGAAAAATACATAAACCACCCACACCACTTAATCCATAAAGCGACAGGCTGGATGCTTCGTGAACTTGGAAAAAAAGATATTGAGGAATTATATAGTTTTCTCGATAAGTATGCCAATAAAATGCCAAGAGTAATGCTTCGTTATTCAATAGAAAGACTCACTGACACAAAAAGAAAGTATTATATGTCATTATAAAAAAGGCTCTCTAAAGAGAGCCTTTTTTTAATCAGAACTATTCAAAGCGACTTTCAATCTCGCTTTTGCTCTTGCAAGTGCAGCCTCTGCACGCTTGGCATCAACCTCTGCATGCTTATCAGCAAGTCTTGCTTCTGCTCTTTCTTTTGCAGATTTTGCTCTTGTAACATCAATATCACTGCCACTTTCAGCAATATCTGTCAAAATAAGTGCATTATCATCCTTAAACTGAAATATTCCGCCCATAGTTGTAAACATGGCAACTTTGTTATCCTGAACAGCCCTCGTAACCCCAACATCAAGCGCTGACATCACAGGCACGTGACCTTTTAATATACCAAACTCACCACCAACACCCTTGGTATAAATTTCATTTACATCTTCGTCAAATACAATTTTGTCATGTGTTATTATTTTTAAATGCATAATTGTACCTCACGAACTATAATGTTTTAGCCTTTTCAACGGCTTCTTCAATAGTACCCACCATATAGAAGGCCTGTTCAGGAAGGTTATCGTGTTTACCCTCAATAATTTCTTTAAAGCCTTTAATAGTGTCCTCAAGTTTTACGTATTTACCTGCAATACCTGAGAATTGTTCAGCAACAAAGAACGGCTGTGATAAAAATCTTTGAATTTTTCTTGCCCTGTTAACAGTTTCTTTATCTTCTTCTGACAATTCATCCATACCTAAGATAGCAATAATATCTTGTAATTCTTTATATTTTTGAAGAATTTGTAAGACTTTTCTAGTTGTTTCATAGTGTTCTTCCCCTATTACGTGCGGATCAAGAACTCTTGAGTTAGATGCCAAAGGATCAACAGCAGGATAGATACCCAAAGATGCTATCTGTCTTGATAATACTGTTGAAGCATCAAGGTGAGAGAATGTAGTTGCAGGAGCGGGGTCTGTCAAGTCATCGGCAGGAACATAAATAGCCTGAACAGATGTAATTGAACCGTCTTTTGTAGATGTAATACGTTCTTGCAACTCACCCATTTCTGTTGCCAAAGTAGGCTGATAACCAACCGCAGACGGCATACGGCCTAAAAGTGCAGAAACTTCTGAACCTGCCTGTGTAAAACGGAAAATATTATCAATAAATAACAGTACGTCTTGTTTTGAAAAATCTCTAAAATATTCAGCAGCAGTAAGGGCAGAAAGACCAACCCTCATTCTTGCTCCCGGTGGTTCATTCATTTGCCCGTATATCAGGGCAACTTTATCCAGTACTCCTGATTCTTTCATTTCATTCCAAAGGTCATTACCTTCACGTGTTCTTTCACCAACACCGCCAAATACTGATACACCGGAATGCTCTTGTGCAATATTGTGGATAAGTTCCATAATCAAAACTGTTTTTCCAACACCTGCACCGCCAAACAAACCAATCTTACCACCTTTTTGGTACGGTTGAAGAAGGTCAATCGCCTTAATACCTGTTTCCAAAATTTCGATATTGGTATTTTGGTCTGTTAATTTTGGTGATTCTCTATGAATAGGCAGATAATCATTTGTTTCAATATCTCCCATTTCATCAACGGGCTCACCGATAACATTTAAAATTCTACCCAATATTGGTTTCCCAACAGGAATTTTTATTGGCTCACCTGTGTTTTGAACAATCATACCACGTTTCAGACCATCAGTTGAGGACATAGCAACTGTTCTGACCTTGTTAGCACCTAACATTTGCTGAACCTCCGCAACAGTAACATGACCGTCATCTGATGTAATTTTTAATGCGTTATAAATTTCAGGAAGATTTCCATGCGGAAACTCTACGTCAATAACAGGACCAATAATCTGGGTTATTTGTCCCTCATTTAAACCTAGTTCTAATGTTGTCATTTATTTTACCTCTTCTTATCATAATTAAATAGTATAAGATTATTGTAAGGCATAATTCAAATTTTGGCAATTACTTTATATTTTTCATGGTATTATAGACTTATGAATTTTGAAGAGAAAACTTTATCATCTGAATATGTTTATAACGGGAAAGTTCTTGATGTAAAACGAGATGAAATACTTGTTTCTAACGGGCATAAATCGACAAGAGAGGTTGTTGAACACACAGGCGGAGTTGTAATTGTTGCGAAGAAAGAAAACAAAATTCTTATGGTAAAACAATTCAGATACCCGATAAAAACCATATCAATCGAACTACCAGCAGGGAAACTTGAAAAAGGTGAAAATCCCGATTTCGCATCAAAAAGAGAGTTAGAGGAAGAAACCGGATACATTGCATCAGTGTGGAAATCACTTGGATATATCTATACTACTCCCGGATTTTGTGATGAAAAACTTTATCTCTATTATGCTACAGATTTAAAATACAAAAAACAAAATCCTGATGAAGACGAAATAATTGAAGCCTATGAATACGACATACAAGAACTTTATTCAATGATACAAAAAGGAATAATAAACGATTCAAAAACGATATGCGCACTATTTAGAGCAAGGGAATACATAAATGATTAAACTTGTTGCAACAGATATAGACGGAACGATATTAGGCCCAAGCGGGGAGTTTACCCCTGCTGTAAAAAACTGTATTGCCAAAATGCAAAAACTGGGAATAAAAGTTGTTATTGTAACAGGCAGAATGTATAAGGGGGCACTCAAAATAGCCGAGCGATTAAATCTTACAACACCTATTGTTGCCTATAACGGAGGCTATATAAAAGACTTTGACGGAACTGTGTTATATGAAAAGTATCTGCCCGAAGATTACACAAAACAAATAATAGACTGGGCAAGAAGAAATAGGGTGCATCTCAATTTATATTCGCAGGATACACTATATTCCGAGAAAGATGACGATGAGATACGAAGATATGCAAAATACCAGCAATTAAACTACATTGTAGAAGATTTTTCAGACATTCCTTACACAAAAATACATAAACTGCTTGCAATAGATTATAATGACGCAGACAAAGTTACAGGATGGGTAAACGAAATGTCAGAGAGGTTTCCTGATTTATACATAATCAAATCAACACCTTATTTTTGTGAATTTTCAACCCCTGATGCTACAAAAGCGTGCGCTGTAAGATGTTTACAAAAACACTGGAACTTAAAAGACAATGAAATTCTGACAATAGGTGATCAGGATAACGATATTGAACTTTTAAAAGCAGGCGGGATAAGTGTCGGAATGGCAAACGGAACAGAAGCACTAAAAGCACAGGCTGATTATATTACTGACACTGTTCAGAATGACGGTTTTGTCTGCGCAATGGAGGAATTTGTTCTTCCTGATTATGAAAGGAATTAAAAAATGTTACCTTACAGAGTTGGAACAGGTTATGATATACACAGACTTGAAGAAAACAGAGATTTAATAATTGGCGGAATCAAAATACCTTATGAAAAAGGACTGCAAGGGCATTCGGATGCGGATGTACTTATCCATGCAATTATTGATGCACTATTAGGAGCATTGTCTTTACAGGACATCGGCACTCTGTTCCCTGATACAGATGAAAAATACAAAGGAGCAGACAGCACCATGTTATTGGAACAAGTTTGCAACATAATCATAAATAAAGGATATAAAATCGGAAATATTGATTCAAATATTATTGCCCAAGCACCTAAAATGATGCCACATATACCTGCTATGAAAAAACGACTGGCAGAGGTTATGAATATTGATATTGACCAAATATCAGTAAAGGCAAAAACGAACGAAAAAATGGATGCCGTAGGTGAAAAGCGTGCAATAGAGGCAAATGCAACAGTTTTATTATATAAGGAGTAATTATGAAATTTTTACATTCAATGATAAGGGTAAAAGACCTGCAAGAATCGATGAAATTCTATACAGAACTTATTGGGCTTGAACTAACTGAAGAACACAGACTGGATGACTGTACTCTTTACTTTCTCACAGATAAAGAAAGCGGAACACAAATAGAATTAACAGATAACGATGAATTACCTGATTTTTACCAAAACGGTGATGCTTTCGGACACTTTGCATTCTGTTGTGAAGATTTAGAAAAATTCACAGAAAAACTTAATTCGCTCGGCTATAAATACCTTTACGAACCTTTTGACCTTAATGGAAAAGGTTCTAAAATCGCCTTTATAAAAGACCCTGACGGCAACGAAATTGAACTTATTGAAAAAGTAGTATGGTAAACTATTTTTTGTTAACCCTAACCCCTTCAACCTCGTGAACGGCTTCTATTACCAAAAAGGCTCTTGGGTCGATGTTTTTAACAAGGGCTTTTACTTTTGCCATCTCAAGACGTGAAACAACACAATAAGTCAAAACTTTTTCTTCGCCTGAGTATCCGCCACGTGCCTTCATATAGGTAACACTGACATCCAATTCTTTCATTATGGCATTACCGATTGCCTTATAATTTTCTGAAACAATTCTTACTGATTTTGAAGAGTTAAAACCGTCAATAACTGCATCTATCGCTTTTGATGCAACAAAATAAGTTAATATTGAATAAAGTGCCTGTTTTAAATCAAAAACAAAGGCAGATGCGGTATAAATCAAAAGGTTTATACCCATCAAAAACTCACCTATTGTCAAAAAAGTAAATTTTTTAGAAAGTTTTATTGATAAGATTTCTGTACCGTCAAGAGAAGCACTGTTTCTTAATATTAAACCAACACCAAACCCCAGAATTATGCCGCCAAATATAACAACAAGCAATAATTCATCTAAAATAACAGGATGATGAAGGCTCTCAAACAAATTCGTTGCAAGCGCAAGCATAAACACTGAATAAAAAGTTTGGAGAACAAACATTTTACCTAAATTAGTCCACGCAAGAAATATAAAAGGCAAATTGAGTAAAAGTATTACCAAACCTAAATTAGCGTGTGTCACATAGTTAATCATCATTGATATACCAATGACCCCGCCATCAATAACTTTATTCGGCAGTAAAATACACTCAAGTGCAAAAGCCACAATAAAGGCAGCGACTGTTAATGTAAAAAATCTCACAACTAATTCGTTAAATATTTCTAAGGGAGTTTTCTTTTTAACTACCTCTTTCTTACGCCTTGATAATCCAAACATATTTCCACCTTTTATAAACAATAAAGAACTATTTTTTTACAAATGTATTAAAATTAAAAAATCCATTTTTCTTTTCGGCAACATCATTTTCAATATGTAATATTTTTGCTAAATCTTCTTTTAATGTCACTAAATCATCATATTTTTTAAGTGTTCCATCCATACAGATTGAAACATCTCCTGTTTCTTCGGAAACGACCAAACACGCAGAATCACTAACCTCTGTCATACCAATAGCGGCTCTGTGTCTTGTTCCGTATTTCCAACTCAATTTTGGGTTTTCAGTCAATGGCAACAATACTCCTGCAGACAAGATTTTGTTGTCTTTAATAACCATTGCACCATCGTGCAATGGAGTATTAGGATGAAATACTGTCAAAATTAACTCTGCAGAAACATCAGCGTTTAATTTAGTCCCCACCTCTGAATATGCCCCGGGGTTTACTTCACTTTGTAACACAATTAAAGCGCCTGTTTTTGTTTTTGTCAGATATTTTACAGACTCTATTAATTCTTTTATTACATCAATATCATCATCCCTTGA
>CAMHDG010000076.1 GCA_946183815.1 uncultured bacterium
TGCTTTAAGTTTATGTTTTGTTTTTATTCCGTGTCTTATCAGGGAAACATTTTTAAGGTCAATTTTAAATTTTGGTCTTTGGCTTATTGCAAGCCCTTCAGACTGCAAAAGTGCTTCCACACCTTGTTCAATTTCTGACAATGGAGTAAACTTTTTGATACTTAATGAGCGAACTTTATCTAAAATGTTTTCCAAATCTTTTTTTGTAATATCGTCACTGTTTGTTTTTAGTTTTTCAAGGGTTGCAATTTCTTCCGATGTAAAGTTAACGATCTCTTTTAAAGAATAATCTGTAAACCCCCAGCGTTTAAACTTCTCATGAGGATTGTAAATTTCTTCTACGGGACAAAGATCCATTACGCAATCTCTCATCCTTTCTGCTGTTCGTCTTGACTTCCCAAATCTGTCCATAATATCCTGAATTGACACTCCGCCAATTCGTGACTGCATGAATATTATAAGTTCGATGATATTTCCAACTTTTGCGAGTCTGGGGCTATCTTTTGGTTCATCATCCCACGAGTAATCAATTTTCATTTTGCACTCCCTAATATAATTTTGTATAAGTATATTATACTAGTCCTGACAGTTTTTTGCAATTTATCTGAACCACCATTTTTTATTCTGTTCTTTTAGTTTTCGTATTCTCTCTCTTAAAATAATTTCGTCATTAATTTCAGGAGTATCGTCTTCAGTTGATATTTCGTATGATTGTTCTGTATCAGAAAAAACTGTGATTCCAAAAAGTTTTATTTCTTTTTTATAACAATTTGTTGTTTTTGCCATCATAACCTCCTTTTAATTTTACTATATAGGGTAACTACGACAAAAACGGACATAAAAAAGGCTCTCAATTTTGAGAGCCTTTTTTTATTATTCATTTATTGCTTCAAAACAGTCCGAGCATAGTGTTTCGTGACCTTGATGCTCACCCAGTTTCCTGAATTTCCAGCATCGTTCACATTTCTCTCCTTCTGCTTTTACTACCCAGACAGTCGTACCTTCTTCTGTATGTTCATTTAGTACATCAGCAGGTTTTTCTTCAGTCAGGTATGCCTGTGAGGTAATAAATATGTCTGCCAAATCGTTTTGGGCAAGTTCAAGAGCCTTCTTATTGTCTGATTTTATATAAACTCCGACCTCAAGCGAACTACCAACTTTTTTGTCTGCTCTTAACGGTTCGATTGCTCTTGTGACTACCTCTCTTGTTTTTAAGATTTTAGAAAAATCTTCTTCGAGAGCAGGATTGTTCCAACTTGCATCAGTTTTTGCCCAATTTGTGAGCAATACACTAATAACACCATTTTTGTGCATATCAGGCATATTTTGCCAAATATCTTCTGCCTGATGTGGCATAACCGGTGCAAGTATTCTCACTAAAGTGTGTAATGTTTCGTATAAAACAGTCTGACAGGCACGTCTTGAAAGTGACTTTTTGCCTGCAGTGTATAATCTGTCTTTTACAATATCAAGATAGAATGAACTTAAATCTACTGCAGCAAAGTTTTGTAAACTTTGGAAATATTTGTAAAATTCATAATGCTCAAAGGCTTCGGTTACTTCTTCAACAAGTTTATTTAATTTATGCAGAGCAAACTTATCTATCAATTTTAAATCTGAATACGATACATAATCAGTTTTAGGATCAAAATCAAAAATATTACCCATTAAAAATCTTGCTGTGTTTCTGGTCTTTTTAAAGATTTCAGCAAGTTGACCGACAATATTATTTCCGATTTTAATATCGTTTCTGTAATCAACAGATGCCGCCCAAAGTCTTAAGATATCAGCCCCGTAGTTTTTGATAATATCGTCAGGTCTGATATAGTTGCCTAAGGATTTTGACATTTTTCTTCCATCTTCGCCAAACACAAACCCGTGTGTAAGCACGCTTTTATAAGGTGCTTTATTTTGTGTTGCAATAGATGTAAGCAGTGAAGATTGAAACCAGCCTCTGTGTTGGTCAGAACCCTCAAGATATAAATCAACAGGTGTGTGACCTAATTCTTCTGCTCTTTTTTCTACAACTGCTCTCCAAGATACTCCCGAATCAAACCAAACATCCATAATATCTTTTTCTTTACGGAAATGTGTTTTTCCGCATTTTGGACATTTAAAGCCTTGTGGTAATAATTCTTCGGCAGAGTATTTTACCCATGCATCAGAACTTTCTTTTTCAAACATTCTTGCTACATTTTCTATTGTTTCGTCAGTGCAGATAACTTCTCCACAGTCCTCACAATAGAAAATAGGAATTGGAACACCCCACGCACGTTGACGTGAGATACACCAGTCGGAACGACCGTCAACCATGTTCCCTATTCTGTTTTCACCGCTTGCAGGTATCCATTTTACCCCGTGTATAGCCTCAAGTGCTTTATCTCTGAATTTGTCAACTTTCACAAACCATTGCGGTGTTGCTCTGTAAATTACAGGGTGTTTACATCTCCAGCAGTGCGGATAACTGTGGTTGATGTCTTGTCGTTTGATTAATGACTTGTTAGCCTCTAACATTTCTATAACCATTTCGTTGCCTTTGTAATAAGGAACATCAACAAGTTCGGTAATCCCCACAATGTCAGTCCATTTTCCTGATGCGTCTAACGGAGAAAATACTTCTATTCCGTATTTACACCCAACCTCGTAGTCTTCTAACCCGTGTCCCGGTGCAGTATGTACAGCCCCCGTACCTGCATCAAGGGTTACGTGTTCCCCTAAAATAATCGGTGATTTTCTGTCAACCAACGGGTGTTGCGTTTCCATATTTTCTAAATCTTCGCCTTTGCAGGTCGCAACAACTTTTATATCATTTTCATCCCATTCAACATCGTTAAGGAAAGACTCTAACAAATCTTGTGCAACTACATAGTAATCATTCTTATATTCAAAGAAGGTGTAGTTGTAACGAGGGTGCATTGATATAGCCATATTTGAAGGAATAGTCCAAGGTGTAGTTGTCCAGATAATAGCATAGACATCTTTTCCTTGCGGATTAAAAATTTTGCTAATATCTTCATCATCAAATTTGAAACGTACATAAATTGATGCAGAAGATATATCAGCGTATTCAACCTCTGCTTCAGCAAGAGCCGTTTCGCAAGATGCACACCAATAAACAGGTTTTAGACCTTTTTCAATATACCCCTTTTTATACATATCACCAAACACTCTTACTTGTTCAGCCTCGTATTCAGGATTGATAGTAAGATAAGGTTCTTCCCAATTCCCTAAAACCCCTAATCTCTTAAACTCATTTTCTTGTCCTTTGAGGTTTTTATGAGCAAATTCTCTGCATTTTGCTCTTAATTCTGTTTCTGTTATTGCGTGACGACCGCCTTTGATTTTTTTTACAACGGCATTTTCAATAGGAAGTCCGTGTCCGTCATAGCCGGGAACATACGGTGCGTAATACCCTTTTTGTGATTTGTATTTGATAAGAATATCTTTTAAAATCTTGTTTAAGGCTGTTCCTACGTGAATTTTTTCCGAACTCAAATATGGAGGTCCATCATGTAAAATGAAGGAATTTTTCTTATCACGTTGTTCAATAATTTTATTATAAATATCATTTTCTTCCCAAAACTTTTGAATTTCTAATTCTCTTACTGTTGCATTAGCCCTCATAGCAAGTGTTGTTTGAGGAAGATTAAGTGTTTTTTTGTATTCTACTTTTTCATCTGTTGTCATAGTATTATCCTTATTATTCTAGTTTTCTGTATCATCTAAATATGGCTTACTTTCTAATTTTTCAGCGCTTGATGCAATATATTCATTCATTTTATTATAATCAAATTCATTTTCCCAGCGTGCAATTACAACGGTTGCAACACAGTTTCCGATTAGGTTAACGGTAGTCCTGCCCATATCTAAAAGTTGGTCTATCCCAAGCAGAATTGCCACCCCCAGAATAGGGATTTGAAAACTTGTCAGTGTTCCTGCAAGCACGATAAGGGCAACTCGAGGAACTCCGGCAATCCCTTTACTTGTAACCATAAGAGCGAACATTATAATAAGTTGTTGTTCAATAGCAAGATGAACCCCTGCAATTTGAGCACAGAAGATAATTGCTATTGCAAGATAAAGGGTGCTTCCATCAAGGTTAAATGTATAACCTGTTGGCATAACAAAGCCTACAATAGATTTAGGAACTCCAAATTTTTCCATTATTTCCATTGCTTTTGGCAGGGCAGCCTCTGAACTTGCTGTTGTAAAGGCTAAAAGAGCAGGCTCTTCTATTGCTCGTATCAGTGACTTTAATGATATTCCTACAATCTTGCAGGCAATAAATAACACAAGTATAACAAATATAAATAGTGCAAAATATAGCGAAAATATAATTTTTGCATAATTTTTAAGTACGGTTATACCGTTAGAACCGACTGTGTATGAAATTGCCCCAAAAATACCAATAGGTGCAAATACCATAACAAATTCAGTGAATTTAAACATTATTTGACATACAGAGTTTAACAAGTCCATAACAGGTTTTGCTTTTTTCCCTATTGTACAAATAGCAAGTGCAAAAAATATTGAGAATACAACTATCTGAAGAAGATTTCCTTCTGCCATTGCCTGAACAACACTTGTCGGGAACATGTTAGTAAAAAATTCACTAAAAGAATTGTGGCAAATAGATGAAGATACCTGTGATATTTCATCAAGGTGAGGCAGACTTGCTGTTAGTTTCGTTCCGACTCCGGGGTTAGTAAAGTTTGCAACAACTAAGCCAATACAAAGAGCAATGGTCGTAACAACCTCAAAATAAACTATCGTTTTGACTCCGACTCTTCCAATTTTTTTAACATCGCCGTGTCCTGCAATCCCAACAACAAGTGTTGCAAAAAGAAGTGGTGCAATAATCATTTTAACCATTCTTAAAAAGATAGTAGCCAATGGATGCATTCTCACTGCAAACTCAGGAGCGACAGCCCCAACAATTATCCCCGCAACAAGTGCAATTAATATCCACAATGTTAAAATTGAATTTCTCAAAATACACTTCCCTCTTTTATAAAATTATACAGTAAAAATAATGGTGTTCAAGCACTTATTTGGGAATAAATCAGTCTTTAAAAAATCCTATATTGTATCGTTTACAATACCTCTTTGTTTCTTTTATTACGATACCGGAGAGAGCAAATACAGCGATTAAGTTAGGTACGCATAAGAAAAGTGTAACTCCGTCAGAGAGGTTAATGATACTTTTAAAATTCATAGCAGAGCCTGCAATTATGCAGATACAATATATTGCCTGAAAAATTCTTGTTTTGTTTTTGCCCTCGCCAAACAGAAAAGTCCACGCTTTCACCCCGTAATATGACCCGCAGAGCATTGTTGACAGTACAAAACAGGATACCATAATTGTCAGGATAATAGGGAAGAATGGGCAAATTGTTCCAAAAGATTTAGATGTTAATTCTATCCCTGCAAGTCCGTCAACCAGCAGGTATTGTTTAGATACAACAATAACAAAGGTTGTTGCGGCACTGACTATAACAGTATCAACAAATGGTTGGAGCATTGATATAAAAGCCTGTGCGACAGGTTTGTTTGTGTTTACTGCTGAAAAGGCAATAGGTGCAGTTCCAAGCCCCGCCTCGTTTGCAAACATTGCTCTTCTGAAACCCCATAACAGACATGCGAATACTCCGCCTTCCACTGCCTTTGGGGAAAAGGCTTCTGTTATTATTAGTTTAATTGTTTCAGGTACGTGATGTATATTTAGTAAACACACTAAAAAGGCACTAAATATGTAGAGAGAACACATTAGAGGGGTTACTTTTGAGGTAAATTTCCCGATTGATTTTATTCCTCCAATGATAGTGAACCATGTTATTATGGCAACAATAAGTCCTATTGCCCAGCCATTGTCATAGAAAATACTGCTTGTTCCTCCAGTGATTTCAGTTATTTGCGAGGTCATAGCGTTTATTTGGAAAAGATTCCATCCGCCAATCATTGCAAATAAACAACATACGGCATATATATTTGCCAAGACAGGTGCATACTTTTTGAAAAAGGGCGCTCTTAACCCTTTCAAAATGTAATACATAGGTCCACCTGATACACTGCCGTCAGGGTTTGTTTGTCGGAATTTTAACCCTAGCAGTACCTCGGAATATTTAAGCGCCATTGAGAACAGCCCTGCAATAATTATCCAGAAGATTACCCCCGGACCTCCTATTGAAACTGCTGCGGCAGAGCCTGCAATATTGCCTATCCCTGCAGATGCGGATATTGTTGCACTCAATGCCTGAAAAGAGGATACTTCCCCTTTTTTCTTTCGTTCGTATCCGTCTTTGTGTTCAAAATTCTTTGTTATTAAATCTATTGCGTGTTTAAATCCCCAAAACCCTATAAAGCGTGTTTTTATCGTAAAAAATACTGCTGCAAAAATAAGCAGAGCAACAATAAATTCTACTTTTACGTTCCCAATCATTACGTAGGAAAAAATTATTCCTGATATTTTATCGGCTATTGGTGACAATAAACTGTCAATAAGATAATCAATACTCATATCAATATAATATTATAAACATGTTCTTATTTGAATTTATGCTTGCCTGATATTATTAACTTTTGTTAACTTTTCATATTAAGAACTGTAACAATTTTTGTAATTTTGGGGTGATTTTGGTAAAGATTTGTAACAAAATTTGTGAATAGTGGGTGGTGAATAGTGAATAGATTTGGGTAGAATTTAAACGAAATAAATAGTGAATTTTGAATTGTGAATAGCGGGATAAATGCTGGTTATTGCTGGTTTTTAGTCTTTTGTTAAGGTTTGTAACAACATCGACGTTTACGTTAAAGATAACGTCTATTAATGACGTAGATATAAACGTAATTACAATCGCCAGTTATGGCAAAACCTAGGGAAAAGAAAAGGAAACCAAGCAAGAATGGGAATGTCGTCTTCACAAGCAAGATTATTAACGCTCACTGCAAGAATGCATGACATTGAACATCGTGCCCAAAAAATTGAGGCAGATAAACTTCGTCTTGCCAACGATTCACGTAAGGCATACGAAGAGTATCTTATTGCTTTAGATTCCAAGAAAATCCAGTACAAATCAATCGCTTCAGACGGTTCAATTACCTTCAGAGATGCAACGATGAACATTATGCAAAACGGTTGTATTCCAAACTACGAAGGCGAACACGCTCTGAAAAACTTGTTCCTTCAAAATCAGGAAGGCAAAATTATGGTAACACCTTCTGTAGCAAGAGAATTTGG
>CAMHDG010000077.1 GCA_946183815.1 uncultured bacterium
AAAGTCTAGATTTTGCAACTGTATATAGCAGAGCAAGTGAAATAGTAGAACAACATTGGGACTCATTAAAACATAAAATTCAAATTGCATCAGGAAAAGAAATTTTAAAACAAATTAGAACGCAAATCCAAGAAAAATATCAAGTATCATTTTCGGATATTAAATTAGCAAAAAGTTTTAAAAGAGAAGAAATTCATGAAGACATAGTAAACTTTTTTGCTAATTTATATAGATAATATTTAATTATCTCAATCTCATAGTTAATTTAATCTTGTTCTATATGTTAAATTACACTGGGAGTTCTTCCTCCATTTTCAAAGATACTTAATCTTTAAAAACGAAGTCCTTCCCCTCTAACTAATAAAAAAGAAGCCAAAGACGGCTTCTTTTTTTTCTTTAATTATAAATATCTATTATGATAATGTTGGTCTTGCCATTCCTTTTGTTAATTCGTTCTGAACCTGCTGTTCTTCATTCAATTTATTAGCAAAGTTCATGCCTTTTCTCAAAACTTTTAACGGAGCATTAAACAAGTTTTGAACAAAAGTCTTATGTCCAACCTCAACTTTTAATTTTTCTTTTCCGTTTTTATTTATTGTTGATACATAATAATCTATCGGGTTATGTTTACTGTCCATTTCCATAACCTTCACCTCAATCGCTTTATCATAAGGCAATCTGTTAATAAATCTTTCTGCCTGTTTTGTTTTGACCATAGACATGCCAAAATTCTGCTGAACTGCTTTTATTTCCATTTATATTCTCCTTTACGTGTTTACAATTAAAACATAAATAATAATATATGGTCAATTATTTACACTAAAAATATCACATTTTTTAATAAAAACATCACAAAAATCGCAAAATATTTCATGTTCACTTATTATACTAATATGAAAATTATTCCTTGCTCAAACACACAACAAAATAACCCAAAATTTGGTTCAAGAATGAACCCCGTTCACCCGTTTAAAATCCTGACTCCGCAAGGTGCTTTGAGTATTGAAGAAGTAAACTATAACAAAATTTCACAAAAGTTTATAAAAAATATAACAGAATTTTTTTGTAATAATTTTTCAAAAGATACAAATGACCCTAACTGGTTAAAATACAACCGTTTTTCAAAAAGAGAAAAAAAAGATTTTATTGACCAATTCAAACAATACTATGAATACAGCATAACAAACCCAAGCGAACAACACGTAACCCTGCTTATCGCTAAAGATTCAAACAAAAATATTCAGGGCGCATGCCTGTCTTTCGGTTGCGATGACGTTCCGGGGGCAAAGTATAACACATTATATATAGACTCTCTTGCAGTAAATAAAAAATACAGAGGGAACAATATTGCAAAAATTATGCTGGAAAAATCTATTGAAACAGGCAGACACATTTTCACAGACGTATTTTTAACAGGCGAAAAAGTCGCAGACGGGTTCTACAAAAAATTAGGCTTCAGAGATTTAACCCCTGATAATCCAAACGAAGCAAAAATAATAAATCACGTTGCAAAGCAACGACAAGATTACCCGAAATACACAAGTTTCTTAACTAAACCAATACAGGAAGAACGTCCACGATGGTATGATATATGCGCCAAAAACCCTAAACTGAAAGATTAAAAAAGAGAGATAAATTTATCTCTCTTTTATAGTTATTGAGCAATTAATTCTTCTCTTATTGCGTTACGTTTAAGTTTGTTAGTTGTCGTTTTTGGTAACAACTCATTTCGTATAATAATCTTAACAGGTCGTTTATAACTTGCAAGACGGACAGATAGTTCCTTAACCTCTGCTCTTACAGCCTTTTCAAGTTCCTTTTCATCTGCGTATTTAGCCTTAAAATCATCATTAGGAACGATAACTGTTACAATTTCTTCGCAACCGTCTTTTTCACCGCCATGACGTTTCATACCGACAACACAAACCTCTGCAAAATTAGGACTGTCACCTAATACATTTTCAACTTCTTCAGGGAATACTTTTTTACCACCTGACAATACTATCATATTCTTAAGTCTGCCTGTGATATAAAGGTTACCATTTCTGATTTCTGCTTTATCACCGGTATGGAAGAACCCATTTTCATCTATAACAGATTTTGTTAATTCTTCCTGTTTATAATAACCTTTCATAACAGATGGACCTTTAAGCAACAATTCACCTGTTTCATCGTCAATTTTTGCCTCATACGAATCAAGTATAGGACCAACAGATTTTATATCATAATGTCTGCTAGGTCTTGCCATAGAAGCAACAGGGCTTGTTTCTGACAACCCGTACCCCTGATATACTCTAACACCTATTCTGTCAAAATATTCGCCAACCATTTCATCTAACGGCGCACCACCGGATATGCAACCATATAATTCCGCACCAAACATTTTATGTACTGATTTGAAGAATACTCTCCTGCATACTCTTGGCATAAATTTTGCAATATTGTATCTTAATTTAAAGAAGAACTGATAAAATGCAGATTTTTTACGTATATCTGATTCTGCAGATGTCTTAAGCAATTTCAGAAAGGCAGGTACTGTAACCAAAAATCTGATTTTCTTTTCACCCATAATTTCTAAAATATCTTTTGGTTTCAAACTCTTTGTATAATTAATAGTATAACCGTTAATCAGCATAGCAAAGAAACCAACTGTCATTTCAAACAAATGGTTCATCGGCAAAATAGACAACAATCTTACATCATCACTTGGCATAATTTTCTTAAACACAGGTCTTAAATCATACATTTGTGTAAGAATATTTTTATAAGTTGTCTGAACACCTTTTGGCGCACCTGTTGTACCAGATGTATAAATAATAAATGCAGTGGAACTTAATGGTCTTCTTCTCCATTTTGCACTATAATTTTCAGGAATAGAATATAAACTTGGAACATCTTTTTCTTCCAACAAAGCAGCATCCATAAGAATAATATGCTTAATAGACGGAATTCTTTTTTGAACCTCTCTTGCTTTTTCAAGATTTGCACCTGAACAAAGCATAACAGTAGGTTCACAGTTTGATAAGATTGATTCCAACTCATATATTGTCAATTTATTATCTAACGGAACAGTAACAAGTCCTGCAAGAGCAGAGCCAAATACACAAGGAGCGTATTCAGGCTTAGATTCAGACAATATTGCCAGTCTTTCACCTTTTTCTATTTTTAAATCGTTAATTAAATACGCACCCAATTTTTGAGCCATAAGACTTAAACCTTTGTATGTAAACTCTCTCCAGCCCCATTTTGATTTCATGGCAAGAGCAACTTTATTACTGTTTGCATTTGCAACTTTTTCAAATAACGTAAATATGTGTTCGTATTTCATATAAACTACCTCTTCTCACTAATCGTCAAGCCTATTATAAAAGAAACACAAGAGTTTAGCAAATAAATTATTGTTTATCGGCTTAAGCCGATAAACAATAATTTATGGTGACTAGGCGATTAAGTTCCTTTTTCTTATTTTACTATCAAGGTGTTACACTTCTAATCAAAATTCGTTATATTTAGAATCAACACTATCAGCGATTACACCATGTCGTTTAGCGATTTCAACGTATTCCTGAACTTTACCACGCAACCAGTCGTGACGTGATAAGTATGATGATTTAATACCTTCTGCAAATGAGTCTTTATTATGGAACCATTCCTCAGCAGTTTCAAACGCATCTGCCCATGCCTGTCCGTTATGCTTAAGTGCCTCTTCTTTAGAGTGAGTGTCTTTATCCATAAACTTAACAAAGATTGCATTTGCACCTTTATTTTGTTCAGCAGTTCCGCCTCTGACGTATGACTTAAGCCCGTCAGTAAGACCGCCAACAATGTTATCAATAGAGATAGCACCACTCATATATCCGATTTCTTTATGAACAAGTCCGCAAGGTTCATCCCAAGACGACATATTAGAGAAATCAGACATCAACTTACAAGCATCATATCTTCCTGCCTCAGAGAACAAGCCAGCACAAACCATTCTGTTTGATGCCTTCGGATCTATCTCTCTTAACCAAGATTTTACACCCATAAAGTCATTGATAAATGATTCATCGCCAATACCTTGTAAATAATATACAGGAGGATTTTCTTTATCATAATGTCCTCTCATATATCTTTCTTTGATACCTGCAACCCAGTTATCAATACCCTTCTGGTCAACAATTCTGCCTGCCATACCGTAAACCATTGTATTTTCATCAACACCCGTTAAATCAGTATGTTCAGGGTCTTTTATCTTCATAGGGTTTTCAGCACCCTTTGTTGAACGGGCAAGTTCAATATCAGGGATAACTCTGTCACGAAGTATTACTCCCTTATTGTGCTGGTGAGCCTTAAATGGATCTTGTATTGCCTTTTCATCACAAATCAAAGAACCTACTTTAAGTTTTAATACAGTTTCTAAATCTCTTGCTTTCTTGTTGTTCAAAATATTATTAACTCTGTCACAACCGTTAGTAATACCTTTTGCAGTAGCATGATGAGGAATTTCCTCAGGTCTTATGCCATTAGCCATACCGATTTGCTCAAGATATTCGTGATTACCATATTGCCAAGTTCTGCCTCTCATAGAAGCAAGAGCATAATTAGTACCACCTTTTTCCATAATCCCTGATGCTTCAGCGAAATTACCTCTTGATACAAATACAATATCATCAGCATAAGTCATAGCCATTGTTTGAGGGTTTAAATTACCACCGGAGAACAAACCGTTCATCAAATGCCCAGGCATGCCGGAATCTTTTGGCATCCAAGCATTTTCAGCAACCTTTGCTGCGTGTTCGCCAAACATTACATTCAATAATTTGCCTTGTGAGTGGTCAACAGAACCCTGCAATTTGAAATTATGCATAATTGTTATGATAGGCACATTTTGAATTTTATCTGCCACATCAGGTTCAACCTCTCCCATAGCCTTTTTAGCAGGGGTCAACAATCTTGTCATAGCAGAAATAGGACCTGTATGCCAATCGTTACCTATAATTAAATCTGCTTTTAATTTTTTAGTCGAACTTTCATGGTTTGAGAACAAGTTTTCATAGAAGAATTTGCCAAAATAAACAAATTTTTCGGTTTCACCTGCCTGTGTCGTTTGGTTGTTATAAATGTTCTTTATCTGACCTTCCTGTACAGGTCCGTCCATTTTGAATTTATCATTCTTATAAAATACAGTCTTGAACTTAACTTCTGCTTTAGGACTTTCACCAACATTCTTTGGTGGAGTAAATACCACCAGCGGTGTTTCATAAGTTTCACCTGATGCCATTTTGTCTTTGATTATTTGAGCCGTTTTTTCATCAAACTGTGCAACTGTATCAGCATAATCGACAGGTGCTCTCATCTCATCGGTCATATATACACCGACTTTTTCCTTCACAACATCAGTGTATGTATGGATAGGCACTTCCATCTCATCAATCTTGCTTACGGTTGCCATAACCTGTTCTTTGTTCCCTGACTTGCTTACATAATCAAACTTTCCATCATCTCGTTTTACAAGTTTGAAAAATTTAGAGTTTTCAACCTGACCGATATACATAGGAGTATCAACAATAATTTCTGCTTTTTGTTTATTGTTAATAACTGCACCTAAATTTGCTGCTAATTCTTTCGGAACAATAGCCAGCCCGCCTGTTTTAGCAAATCCTGTAAACTCTGCGGTAGGTATTCTTATCATAGCATTTTCCGGCAATTCAACTGGTTTTACCGCACCTAAAATTCTTCTTGCAGACTCTGTCTGTAATTGTTTAGCGAGGTTTCCTTCTTCTTTTCCGTAACCATGCATTACTGTTGCCAAACTATAATTGTTTCCGTTTATTTCTACATTCTTTGTAGGGAAGTTTTGGATAACCTGTGGGGCTCTTGATATGTTTCTGATACCGTCAATCTCACCTTTTACCCCGTTTATCTGTCTGTCCATATTGGACTGAATACCATTTATGCGTTTATCTGTAGAATTTTTGACTGTATTTACTGACTTTTTAACATCATTAATCGTGTTTGCTAAGGTTTCCTGTGTGTGTTTGTTTTCTGCAATATCACTCGCAATATCCTCTAATTTTCTCTCAACATTCTTTAAACTCTTTGGAGTCTTTAATAACGTATATGCTGCAACACCTAAAGATGCAAGAGCAACAGCAGACGAAACAATAGGTAATGTTCTGCTCATATTATCACTTGGCGTTGATGCCTGCGGTTGCGGAATCACAGGTCTTGTCCCATTTTGCTTAAACGTATTACTACTTCGTCTTGTTCGGAAACTATCCAAACTTGATACAGCCAAAGAATTCATCTTTACCTCCTTACAGAAAACACAATTATTTGATTATAAACACTAACTATATATATAATAACATGGTCTTGTAGAATATTGCCATCATGTAACAAAATATTAAGCAGAATTTTTTATTTTTTTGATACATGTCAATCTCAATAATAATCCGTATTTGCAGAATTTCAAAAAAGACCGTTTTTTACATAAGTATATATAATTTATGACATATTTTTTAACCCAAAAAGCAATTTTTCTTAACAAAAAAACTTTATATAAATGTAAGGAATTAAGGATATTATTTTTATGGGTTTATTTTCTACAAATTTAGCGGATAAATGGCAAGACTGGACTACTAAAATAGGGCTTGACCCTTACGCAAAACACGAATCTTTTAGGATTAATCCTGAAGGAAACAAAGATATAGCAGTTTTTACCAAAAAGTTAGAAGAACTTTCTGACGATTTTATAAAACAATATGACAAAAATGATGATGGCAAAATTTCTTATGAAGAACTTGAAGCGTTTGAAGAAGCACAATTAAAAGAAAATTTGCCTGATGTTGATGAAGGAACACTAAAATTAGCAAAAGAAGGTTTAAGAAGAACCTTTGATAAATTGAATGTTGATAACGAAAACGATTCAAAAGATAACCTTGATTTACGTGAGGTAATGAATTATTTTCACACTATGGCTGCCTTCAACACAGAAACTACTGTTGACGGGTCTGTATCAGCACAAGAATACAGACTTATGACAAAAGTGCTTGCCGAAAAACCACAAGGAGAAAACCTTGCGGCTTGTTTAGAATTTTATTTAAAAGGTAATTTTGACGGAATTTACCGAAATTATAAAAAAGATTAACAATATATATTTTTCATGGTCCCCATCCCCCCCACAAAGACCAACATTAAAAAACTTCGGGTAA
>CAMHDG010000078.1 GCA_946183815.1 uncultured bacterium
CTCTCTCTCCAAGGAGAGATATATCTGCTTCGCAGATAAACAATAATTTATCCTCCAAAAGTATGAAATTATTGAATTAATTTTACTATTGTGTTACTCTTTGTTATGATAAACTTGTGTATCAAAGAAATTTGGGTGAGGAATATGAAAAGTTCTACATTAAGAAGATCAAATATTACAAGAGAAAAAATGGCTATGTTAAGTGCATTGTCAGAGTATAATGCATCAAAAGGCAGAAGTAATGCAAATATTACAGACAAGCAGGCTGCTCTCGATATGTTGTGGAGAAACTTTGATTTGGTAACATCATCTTCAAAGAGTCCAAAAGCATATTTTACGGTGGGGTTCTTTACAGGAATAGTTGCTTCATTAGTTGTAGCGATATTCATTAGTTTCTTTATTGGTTATTCACCATTAAATGATTTGAATTTCTCTGCTCCAAAATCAGCAAAAGAGAATGTTAAATTTACTTTTATTCCTGCAGATAAGCAAGCACCATCTGAAGAAGCAGTTCAAAAACCGCTTGAAAAAGAATATACGGTTCAGGCAGGTGATAGCCTTGAAGATATTTCTGTCCGCTTTTACGGTAAATATGATGAATCTAAAATTAAGGCTATACAGGTTAAAAACGAGTTAAAAGATGTTAACTCAATAAAAATAGGTCAAAAACTTATAATCCCTATGGAATAATATCCATAGGGTTTGTTTGTTTATGTTTGAGGGAGTTATTGATGAATTTAGAGAATATAAGAAAAGTTGATTCTGCGGTTGCAGAACTTATTGAGAGTGAATTAAAAAGACAGCAAACTACTATCGAATTAATTGCAAGCGAAAATTTCACGTCACCTGCGGTTATGGAGGCATGCGGTTCTGTTTTAACAAATAAATATGCAGAAGGCAAACCTCACAAAAGATATTATAACGGTTGTGACCATATAGATGTTATTGAAGAACTTGCCCAAAAAAGAGCGTGTGAACTTTTTGGCATGGCTCATGCTAATGTCCAGCCACACAGTGGTGCGCAGGCAAATATGGCTGTTTTTATGGCTGTTCTTAAACCTGGGGACAGAGTTTTAAGCATGGATTTATCAAATGGCGGACATTTAAGTCATGGTTCTCCCGTTAATTTTTCAGGCATGTATTTTGATGTAAAAAGTTATGGTATTGACGCAAACGGTAGTATAGATTACGAAGATGTTCGCCGTATGGCACTTGAACATAAACCAAAACTTATCATTTGCGGGGCAAGTAATTATTCTAAAATTATTGATTTTAAAAAATTTAGAGAAATTGCAGACGAGGTTGGTGCATACCTGCTTGCTGATATTGCGCATATTGCAGGTCTGATAGCAGGCGGTGTTCATCCATCCCCTGCGGGCTACGCTCATTTTGTTACGACTACTACTCACAAAACGTTAAGAGGTCCTCGTGGCGGGATAACAATGTGTGATGAAGAGTTTGCACAAATGATTGATAAGGCAGTTTTCCCTGGGATGCAAGGAGGACCTTTAGAGCATATTATTGCAGGTAAGGCAGTTGCTTTATTAGAAGCATCAAAACCTGAATTTAAGGTTTATGCTCAAAATATCGTTAAAAACGCAAAAGCCCTTGCTCAAGGGTTACTTGATAATGGTATGGATATTGTCGGCGGGATGACAGAAAATCATTTAATGACGCTTGATTTACGTTCAACAGGTAAAACAGGTAAGGATATGGCTAATGTTCTTGAGGTTGTAGGTATTACTGCTAATAAAAATACCGTACCGAATGATCCTCAAAGTCCGTTTGTTACAAGTGGTATCAGACTTGGCGCTGCTGCCGCTACAACAAGAGGTTTTGATGAAGATGCAATGAAAGAGGTTGCGAGAATTATATCCGAAGCAATTAAAAATTCTGATAATCAAGAAAAATTGGCAGAATTAAAAAAGGCTTCACTTGAATTATGTAAAAAATTCCCGTTATATGAAAATCTGTAATTTGGGAGGATAAGAAAATTTTAATCAAGTTATCAGAAACAGTTGGTATAAATATAATTGGCGCAGTAATATCTTATATTTTGGGTGTGTTTATTGTGCCGTTGGTTATTTCTTTTTCTAAAAAAGAAGGGCTTGTTGATATGCCGGGTGAAAGAAAAATTCACAAAAAGCCTGTTTCGAGAATAGGCGGTGTTGCAATATGGGCAAGCACTATGCTTACTTTTCTGTTTTTGGTTCTGTTGAGTTATTATCCGTATGGCAGTCTTGTGTCTGGGTTGTTGCTCGGCGGAACAATGATGTTTCTTTTAGGTTTAATTGATGATGTTTATAATCTTGATGCTAAATTTAAGTTGTTAATTCAGATTTTGGTAGCAACTATGGTTTATTGTTTAGGGGTTCAGTTTGACACTATTCTAAACCCTGTTCATCCATTATCACAAGTAATTCATTTAAGTGTTTGGGCATCTTATCCGCTTACGGTTTTATGGGTTGTAGGTATTAGTAATGCAGTTAATTTTATTGACGGTGTTGACGGGCTTGCCGGTTCTGTTATAACAATTAATGCGATTACTTTGGCTATTATTGCACTTGCAATGACTCCGCCTAATCCTATAAGTGCTTTGATTGCGTTTATTCTTGCAGGTTCTATGATGGCATTTTTAACCTTTAATTTTAACCCTGCAAAAATATTTATGGGCGATTCAGGTGCTTTATTTTCAGGGTTTATGCTGGCAACAATTTCGATTACAGGGGTGATGAAAAGTGCTACGCTTGCTATACTTTTACCGTTCCTTGTGCTTGCAGTTCCTATTATGGATATAACTTATTCAAGTTTAAGACGTATATTCAAAGGGAAATCTCCTTTTGTAGCCGATGCTGAACATATTCATCATAAACTCTTGAAAGCAGGTTTTTCACAAAAATTAACAGTGGTTATTATGTCTGCAGTTGCTATTATTGCGGGTTTGATTGCAATGAGTTTTATGAGTGCAATAACAATTAAGCACTATGTTTGTTATATAATTATTGTTGTTATATCGATGTTAGTGTTGAGTTTGTTTGATATCTTCACTAAAAAATCATAATCAATGGGGAAGTATGGATTTTAATAAGATAGAATTAGATGATATTTTTAAACCAAGTCAGCAGGTAAATACAACTATTAAAAACGATGATTTATGTACTGATTTAGAGGTTTCTGTGCTTTTGGCGAAAACTGCAGTTCCATATTCTCACAGAAGAATTGCTAATAACTATGTTATTTTAAAACGTATTTGTAAATTTCAGGTTGTTCAGCCACGTATTACTTATATGGAAAAGGCTATGCTTTCAAAATACTTGTTTTCGACTTTAGAAAATACCCCTATATCAAAAGTTAACAGAGAATTATCTCTTTTGAAAGATTGGGCTATTTCTACTGATGATGCTTTGAGGAATGATTCAACTGAAATTCTTAACATAAGGGTTAAAGAGTTAAAACATATTTTATCAAACAACTATACAAATAATTCAAATGAAATGTTAAAGGGTTACAAGGCACTGGATTCGTATTTAACAAACATAACAAAGTATTACAGATAGTTTTTCTTCTTTATCTGCTCGAATTTTTTTATAGTATAATGATAGAGTTAAGGAGATATGTGTAATGTTATTAGAATTTTTAAATTCAAAAATCCACAGAGCAACTGTCACTGATTCAAATTTGAATTATGTGGGTTCTATCACAATAGATGAAGATATAATAGATAAGGCTAATATAAAAGAGTGGCAAAAAGTTGATATTTTGGATATCAATAATGGTGAAAGATTTCAGACTTATGTCATAAAAGGAAAAAGGGGCTCAAAAATGTTTTGCGTAAACGGTGCTGCCGCAAGAAAAGTTCAGGCAGGCGACAAAATTATTATTTGTTCATACCGTTATGTCACAGAAGAAGAACTTGAGGGATATAAGCCAACTATTGTTCAAATTGATGAGAACAATAATATGGTAGGATAATATAAGGCAGATAATGTATGGTAAAAGATTTTTCTTTTAATAATAAGAAAAAAAAGAAGGTTGTTATTAATACCAAAAATATGGGTGTTAATATAGATAAGAATGAATACTATACAATAAAAGATTCTTACACAAATTATCCTGAAAACTATTATAGAGGCAGATAATGGAAAATTTAAAACGAATTTTAATTGTAGATGATGATGACGAGATTAGAGAACTTTTAGAGTTTGATATAGCACAGAGCGGGTATTTTGTTGATACTGCATCAGATGGAAAAGAAGGGCTTACTAAAGTTTTAAATAACAGTTATGATTTGGTTATTTTAGATGTTATGATGCCAAAAATGAACGGATTTGATGTGTGTAAAAATATAAGACAGGCTAAACTGTCTATTCCTGTTCTTATGCTAACTGCAAAGGGAACTATTGATGATAAAACCGTAGGGTTTGATTGTGGTGCAGATGATTATTTAGTTAAACCATTTGATGTTCAGGAGGTACTTTTAAGAATCAGAGTTTTGTTAAGACGTAATCAGCCACAGCAAGAGCAAAGTCTTTCAAATGAGATATTGCAGGCAGGTAATATAGAAATATTCCCTGACACATTGGAATGTGTTATTGTTAATAAGAAAATTAAGTTAACTCCGACAGAGTTTGAAATTTTGTACTGTTTAATGCAGCACTTTAATAACGCCGTAACTCTTGCAACCTTGCTCGATGAGGTTTGGGGTTATGACAGTGACGAGGATGTTAGAATGTTGAGAGTTCATGTTGGCGGGTTAAGAAATAAAATTGAGCCTGATTCTAAAAAACCTCAATATCTCCATACTGTTACTAATGTTGGGTATAAATTAACCCCATTTGGAGAATAATATGAAAGTCGTCAAGAATATTAAGCGTTTGAAAATTGTTGAACAAATTATTCTTGTAAGTATCTTTGCTGTTATAGTAACCATGACTGTTTGTGGTTTTGTTATCAATAATATTAACCAACATTCTGTGAGGGCACAGTTAAGTAATATTGGTGTAATAGTTGCGAATTCTGTTTCTGATAGTATTGATGTTTTTCAAAGTTCTGTTAAATATGAACTTGAGCAAATATCGGGTACTCTTACTTATTTTGAAACCGATACCGAAAAATTAAAATATTTGCGAGATGTAAAAAATCACTCAAAATTGTATAAAGATATTTTTATTTTGTCTTCTGAATATTCTTACAAACATTTTAGAATAAAAGCGAGTGAACAAAATTTAGCAGTTTTTGGCGTAAAAATGAGGGATGGAAGGTATCTTGTTGCATCTTTTGAGATAGAAAAATTAAAACATAATGTGTTTCAGTCCATAGGTGCGGATGAACGTCAAATCTATGTCCTGAACTCTGAAAGTAAACTTATCACTTCATATAATTATAACAAACAAGTTTTTGATAAGTGCATAAATCAGTTGCCGAAGAAACTTGTTGTTGATTCGGCAATAGTATATGGAAAACGAAAAAACCAGCCGTTCATTTATTTAAAACGCTCTAATCCCGATATTTTGATTATTGTTTCTACTCCAAAAGAGATTACAAAGAATACTATTGAGCATAGTCGTTTGAAAATTATTATGGCAATGTTGGTATCATCTTTTGCTGTATTATTTATTGTCGGGCTATATATTTCTTATCTGTATATTAACGTACGACAATTATTTAAGGCTATAATTGCAATCTCAAAAGGTAATTATAAGCGCAGAATCAGACTTTTGACACATATTTTGACCCCTTATGAAATAATCTTTTTAGCGTATGAGTTTAATCGTATGGCAAGTCAAATTCATAAGTCTTACTTAAAACTTCAAAAGAGTAATAAAGAGTTAAAGGAACTGAACGAGTTCAGGTCAAATATGATAGACACTGTAAGCCATGAATTCAGAACTCCTTTAACCAGTATTCAGGGTTATACCTCTCGTTTATTAAGACAGGATATAAAGATAGACGAGGCAACCAAGCAAAAATCTTTAAAGGTAATAAAACGTCAGGCAGAGCGTCTTAAACGTATGGTTGAAGATTTATTGGTTATACCGGATATTGAAGGCTCAAGTCTGAATGTTAATATTGAACCTGTTTATGTAAAATCAATCGTTGATGATGCTCTGATTCTTGTGAAAAATAATGAGGGTAAAAATATAATCAATAATATTTATCAGGAAGATTTATTGATTATGGCTGACAGGGACAGGTTTGAGCAAATTATGATAAATCTTGTCGAAAATGCTGTAAAGTATGCACAGGATGACTCTGATATTATAGTTGAGGTTGACGAAACTGACGATAAAAACAGTGATGAATATGTCAAAATTATTGTGAAAAATAAATGTAATGTAATCCCAAAAGATAAGTTAAAAACACTTTTTGATAAGTTTACAAGACTAGACGATTCAACGACAAGAACAACAAGAGGAACAGGTTTAGGGTTGTTTATTGTAAAAGGTCTTGTAGAAACAATGGGCGGACACATTCAACTGCACTCCGGCATGGAATGGGGGTTTGAGGTGCATCTGTTTATGAAAAGGGGTAAACAGGAGTAAATTGTGGTTGTGAATTATTCTGACGAATATAAAAAAATGTTTGACAGGGGAATTAGAGAAGCAAAACAAACTTCGTCATTAGATGTTCCTGTAGGGTGTGCCATACTTAAAGATGGTGTTATAATCGGTGCATCTCATAATCAGAAAGAAGAATTAAATGATGTGACTGGTCATGCTGAAATAATTGCAATAAGAGATGTTCAGAAAAAATTGGGAACTTGGAGATTGAAAGATTGCGAAATGTACGTTACTCTTGAGCCTTGTCCAATGTGTGCTTGGGCAATTATTTCCTCGGGTATAGATAAACTGTATTTCGGTTCTTATAATACTCAATGCGGTGCGTTAGGTTCTGTTATGGATTTGAGAAAAATTGCAAATTCAAAACTTGAGGTCTATGGCGGGATTGAAGAAGAAAAATGTGATAAAATTTTGAATAAGTTTTTTGACAGGTTAAGAGGATAAATTGTGGTTGTAAAAGGTGTGAAAGTATCAAAGGCTGAACTTGATAAACTTGTAGAAAAATATGAAATTCCTGATTTTATAAAAGATGATCCGGTTCAGTTTCCTCATAGATTTAAAACTGTTCAAGATATTGAACTTG
>CAMHDG010000079.1 GCA_946183815.1 uncultured bacterium
AAATGAGCGAGACAGGCTCTAAAAAGGTTAAAGCAACAATAGCACCAAAAGCAAAAGAAGAAATTTTGGAATATTATAAATTCCCCAAGTGTCTTGGTTATTTTAATTTGTTTGAATGTGCACTTCCGCAGTTTGCGGCAGAAAGAAATTCAGCAGGGATAAAGAAAATCGATAAGAATTTTTATGAATTAAAAATAACAGGACACGATGACAGACTCATTGCTAAAAATGGGGTTTATTATTTTGATAAATTTGATGAAACAGGTCTGCATTAGTTTTAACTCATGTAAATTAAAATTGTTATAATATCTACAAACTCTTGACATGTTTATCATTTACAGTCACAATAATTTTGAGGGAGATGCACTATGACAAAACAAACATTCTTGCATGGAAAACACGTAAAATTAGGGGCTAAAATGGTAGATTTTGCAGGCTGGCACATGCCTGTACAGTATTCCTCTATTATAGAAGAACATAAAACGGTTAGAGAAGCAGTAGGACTGTTCGATGTTTCTCACATGGGTGAAGTTGTGGTTGAGGGTGAAGATGCACTTCCGTATTTGAATAAAATTGTTCCGCAGGATATTACAAAACTTGTTGACAGAAAAGCGGTATATTGCCAGATGACCAATAAAAAAGGCGGTATTATTGATGATTTGATTATCTATAAAATACAGGATAATAAATATCTTATAATTGCGAACGCATCAAGAATTGATGAAGATTTGAACTGGATGGTTCGTAATAAATTAGGGTTTAACGTAAATATCATAAATGAATCACATAACTATTCTTTGCTTGCGGTTCAAGGACCAAAAGCGGTTGAGTTAGTAAAAAAGATGGGGGTATCCGATTTGCCGCCGTTCTTTTCTATAAAAAGAGCCGAACTTTTCAATATAAATCTGTGGGTGTCAAGAACGGGCTATACCGGTGAAGACGGGGTAGAAATTCTTGTCAGAAACGAGTTCTCTGAAACTTTGTGGGATAAAATTCTTGAGGCAGGTCAAGAGTTTGGAATTAAGCCTATCGGACTTGGTGCAAGAGATACATTAAGATTAGAGGCTGCTCTACACTTGTACGGCAATGACCTTGATGAAGAAACAACTCCTGTTGAGGCAGGGTTGAGTTGGTCTGTTCCTAAATCTAAAGTTGATGACTATAACGGTAAAGAGGTTATAACAAATCAACTGGCAAACGGTGTTGAGAAAAGACTTATAGGTTTAAAGATGTTAGATAGAAATATTGCAAGACACGGTTATGATGTTTATTACAATAACGAAAAAATCGGTCATATAACAAGTGGCGGAATCTCGCCTGTTAGAAATGATAATATTGCTCTTGCGTATATCAAAAATTTATCGGAACTTGTTATCGGTTCTGTGGTTCAGGTAGAAATAAGAGGAAAAATGCACGATGCGGAAATTGTAAAAAGACCGTTTGTGGAAAAAAAGAATAAAGTTAATACATAAAAGGAGAAATTAAGAATGAGCGAAGGAATGTTATGCACTAAATCACATGAGTATATTCTGGAACAAGGTGGCGGGAAATACATTATCGGTTTAACTGATTATGCTGTAGAGCAGTTAGGCGATATCGTTTTTGTTGAGTTACCTGAAATTAGTTCTACTTTTGCTAAAAACGAATCTTTTGCAACTGTTGAATCTGTGAAAGCGGCATCTGAAATTTATATGCCAATCAGCGGTACAATTACTGATGTTAACGAAGATATTATTGCTAACCCTGAATTATTGAATGAAGATCCTTTAGGTAATGCGTGGTTGGTTAAAATTGAAAGTAATGCTGAAGATGTTGAGTTCAAAGACTTGCTCGAATATTCAGATTATAAAGAAGAAGTTGGTGCATAGGGGTAAATGGGGGTAAATAGTTGTAAATAGGGGTAAATTTAAAACAACCTGCCTATACAATTATTTTTTGTTGCCCATAAATAATATAAAGGATACTAATATGAATTTTTCAGCACATACAGACGAAGTAAGAAAACAAATGTTAAACGAAATAAGTCTTTCAAGTATAGAAGATTTGTTTTCTCATATACCCGTTAAAATGAAATCTTTGGATTTACCTGACGGATTGAGTGAAATGGAAGCCCAAAAAAAAGTTCGTGCTTTGGCAAAAAAGAATAATACGGACTATATCTCGTTTGTTGGCGGCGGTTGTTATAACAAGTTTGTTCCTGCTGCAATATCACAGGTCGCAAACAGGTTTGAATTTTTGACTGCATATACGCCATATCAACCCGAAATCTCTCAGGGTACGTTGGAAATAATGTATGAGTATCAGTCAATGATTTGTCTGCTTACAGGCATGGATGTTGCAAATGCATCTGTTTATGATGGCGGTTCTGCTTGTGCAGAGGCTATTTCTATGGCTTGCAGAATTACAAAAAAACATAAGGTACTTGTATCGGAAAGGCTTAATCCTGAATATAAAGAGGTTATAAAAACTTATACGTGGGGGGCAGGAATTGAGGTAGAATGGTTTGACACTATTCCTTCCGATACAAAAGATTACGCTTGCGTATTAGTTCAAAACCCTGATTATTATGGGGAGATAAGAAATCTTCCTTGTGTTGAAACCTTGCTTGTTGTATGCACTACTCCTGACAGTTTATCGGTATTAAAGCCACCGGTTGAGGCTGATATTGTCGTTGGGGATATTCAAACATTAGGTATTCCGATGTCTTTTGGTGGCCCGCATGCAGGGTTTATGGCTTGTAAAGAGAAATATATGCGTCAACTCCCCGGCAGATTGTCAGGAAAAACAGTTGATGCAGAGGGTAAAACTGCTTATACTCTTACTCTGCAAACAAGGGAACAGCATATCAGAAGGGAAAAAGCGACAAGTAATATTTGTTCTAATCAGGCTCTTATCGCTCTTGCATCTACTCTGTATTTGAATTTATTAGGGGAAGAAGGATTTAAAAAAGCAGGTGTTTCTTCTGCAAAAAACGCTCACTTGTTGTCTGAAAAACTTAATAATATTGGAATACTAACAGAAAACAAAAATTTTTATAATGAATTTGTAATAAAAGTAGAAAATGCAGATAAGTTTTTATCAGAACTAAAATCAGAAAATATTTTAGGCGGAATAAAATTAGACAATAGCAGAATTTTGGTTGCAGCAACTGAAATGATTACAAATGATGATATTGATTTATACGTGGAAATCGCAAAACGTACATTATTAGTAAACAGTTCATGTTAGTGATATAAAAGGGTTTTAAAAAAAATTGTCATGAGTTGAAAAAACCATGGCAATTTTTTTTGAGAAAAATACTTTATATAAAAAAGGAATTAAGTTTAAGGACACACTATTTATGTCAAATTCATTTACCCCTTGGAATCCTCTGGATCCCATGAATCACTCTTGTTATACCGAGTTTGAATACCCGGGTACAATAGAGGAAGTTGTAAAGTATTACGATTCTGTACCAACAGTAAAGCCAAATGGTCCAAAGTTAGCACCGCAACCAACAAAAGACAGTTGGTATTATAGTAAAGATGATGCTGATGATGGTCATATTTCTCCATTTGAAAAGTTAAAAGCGTTCGTAAAGGGCGGGACATATAATATGGTCAGAGGTCTTTTCTGCGATAAAGACGGTTTTAGTTGGGGCAGAACTCTGACAAGTGCTGCAGTTGGTACTGCTATCGCCTTAACAGGCCCTATAGGTCTTGCCGTTGCAGGTGGTTTCGGTTTGTTGGGTGCGGCAGATAATTTTGCCCATTCCGTAAAACGAGCAAAGAATGCAGTGACAGATCAAGAGGCTCGTGAGGCTTATGAAGGAGTCGGCGAAAGTGCCTCAACCGCAGGTTTATCGCTCTGGGGCGGATTTAAAGGGTTAAAAGCAATAAAGAACAACTTTAGTTTTGCCCGTTCTAACCCTGATGCAAATATAAATTTGTGGACAAAATTGTCACAATGGGATATCAGAAGAACATTTACAAGACGTATAATACAAAACAGACCGCCTGTTGACGAGCCTGTTCAGCCAAAACCTCCGGTAGAGCCAAAACCTCCGGTTGAAACAGGAGAGATAAGATTTCCTGTAAGAGAAGGCGAGGTCGCAGGTGCGGGTAGCCCTATTGCACTTGAGGGTGATTATTTCCCTGAAACAACGCCAACTCAGGTTTATCCGCATACAGGTCCAAATGCGGTGAAACCTGCAGACAGTTATTTCGCAGAATCAACACCTATCGGTGATATCCCAAAAACTCCTCCTGCAAAACCACAGGTAGCACAGCCTGATTACTTTGCAGAAAGTACCCCGACAGGTTATAAACCTGATACAAACCCTGCTCCAATTCAACAAAATCAATATTTTTCCGAATCCTCCCCTGTTGGAGATATTCCAAAAGGAGTAAATAATATACCTCAAGATGCTTATTTCTCTGAAGGTACTCCAATGGGTTAATAATATGTAAGTGTGTGTATCCTCAAAAAAAGGCTGATATCCCTATCAGTCTTTTTTAATCTATAAATTTAATAATATAGGTTTCTTTATCAAGTTCAAAAGTCATTCTAATCATTACATTAGCATAAGAACTTGGTGGAGGGTTAAATGTAGGTGTCCGCATAAGCATATTATACACTTGCTCGTTAACTGATTTGTTGTCAGATTTGAACATAAAACTGCGTTTAATTAGTTTTCCGTTTTCATCTACTGCAAATTGTATTCCACATTTGCCATGACCTTCTATCTTGTAAATATCCAGATTAGAAAATAGTCTTTGTCTTAATGCGGTTCTGTAATTCACTATATCGTATGTGTATTGTGTTTTTTTGACAGGTTGTGGTTTTGTAACCTGTTGAATTGTTTGCGGTTTTGCTTGTTGGGTGGTTTGAGGTTTTGTCTGTACCTGTTGAGGTTTTGTTTGTTGTTTTACAACAGGTTTTGGTTTTGTTGCAGGTTTTTGCTGAACTTTTGGTTTTTCCTGTATAGGAATAAAAGTGTTAACCACCTCTTTTATTTGTTCAACAACAGGTTGTGGTTCTTCAACAACCGGTTGTGGGTCTATCCAGAATGAGTTTAAATCAGGAATATTATAGTCAGGTTTTTCAATAACCGTTTTTGTGTTGTTTTCTTTCACGTTTTCTTTTGGTTCGATTTTAGGGAAAAACATTAGTATTAATAACGATAATAAAAGGCAGACGAAAAATATAACCCACGAAAGAATTTCTAGTTTATTAAAATTAAGAGGTTTTCTTTCTGTCTTTTCTTTTGGAGAGGTTTCGTAAATCTCTTCAAAAATATCGTTACCGCAATCGCAAAAATCGGGTTTAACTTTATATTCGCATCCACATTCGCTACATCTGAACATATTGTCATTATATCATAAGAGTTAAATATACCCAAAATATGAACGGTAAATTCGGGATAGTTCCTTATAATAAATTTTCCTGTTCTATTTTATCCATTACCATATCAACTGTGATATTCGCCATACAAGGTGTAATTTTATCGTCAAGGTTTAAATGTTTACATCTTTTTTTCCAGCAGAATTTACAGTCTGTGTTTGCGGATATGTAGTGACCGTTTTTGCCGTAGGGTTTAATTTTGTCAGGAGAGGTAGAACCAATAAGGGCAAGGGTTTTTACGTTGTGGGCAGAGGCAATATGTAAAGGCCCTGTATCGCCTGATATTACTAAATTTGCGTGAGAGAGTAATGCACTTGTGCCTGCAAGGTTGTATTCCCCTGAAGTGATAACTATGTTATCATTCAAAAGTATTTCGTGGTGCGGTCTTTCATTTTTACCACCGCATACAAATATCGTTCCGCCATATTTCTTCAGGATTTCTTGTGTTAAATCTTTCCAGTTGTTTATATCCCAAATTCTGCCCTGTCTGTTCCTGTCTGTCCCACCCCCCGGGATAATCATTGTATATGGCTTTGGATAGTTTGATAATCGTTCTGTTATTTCTCTGTTGAGTTCATTGTTTATCCCTAAATATAGTCTTTCAGGGATAGTTATGTCTTTTATGACTGATTTAGCGGTGTAAAAATAATCTTCCACCCAGAGTCCTTTTGTTCTTTTTCTTGTCACGATTTGTTTTGGGAAGGCAAAAATTGAGAGAAGATAGTTCCTTATTGCGTTCGTGAGGTTAAATACAATATCGTATCTTTCTTTGAAAAGTATTTTTGATGTTTCAATAAGGTATTTAAAAGATTTTCTTTTGTTTCTGTCCCAAAGGTGTATTTTATCAATAAAATCGCAGTTTTCTAATAGCGGGATATTCTCTGCCTGTGTCAGATAATGTATTTCATAATCTGGGTGAGAGTTTTTGATAGATTTTGGGATAATAGTTGTGTGAACAACATCTCCTATTGCACCCAGTCTTATTATTAAAATCTTTTTCTTTTTATCTTTCATAGGTTAATTATATCATATCCGAATGATTATTTTTTTATATTTTTTTTTGACTGGCCATGTGGCCGGTTTTTAGTTTTTTGCTTAATTTTTTGTAATATTTTATGACAAATGAAAAAAAAATCTATAGAATAAAAATGTACTTGGTTTTGAAACAATATCTTAATTGATTGCGTAGGATAAACCGCAAAAGGTGCAGGGAAAGTTGCGCCTTAAGAGAGAATATACATTTACTAATAAAACGACACCTTGTTTTCAGGGTGTAGTTTTGGCTGGAGGTTTTTATGCGACATTGTTGTGAATTTGATGCCTATGATATTTGGTATCTTAAAGATAGTGAAGAGTTTTCAAACAGAGCATTATTTATTGGGGATTGCCCTATTTGTAATAAACACGTTGCAATTCTGACCCAACGTAATGTTAAAACAAATTCTTTTCTGACAATAAAAAAGGTCGGAGAATGTGCGATTAGTTTTGCAAAAGAGTTGATAAAAGAAATTGTTTACTCAAAAAATGCAATTAATAAAATGAAATTCCGCCCAAAACCTTATGGTTGGAGATATGGACTTAATAAAGAAAAAAAGGACAAAAAGGGCAATACTTATGTTGAACAGTATGCAAAAGATTTTTATGGAAATAAGGAGTTGGTTAAGAGGGAGGAGGGGTAAATTATTGTTTATCTGCGAAGCAGATATATCTCTCCTTGGAGAGAGAG
>CAMHDG010000080.1 GCA_946183815.1 uncultured bacterium
ACTCAGTCACCTAGTCACTTAATCACTTTTACAAATATCGGCTCACTACGTTCGCTTCTAAACAATTATTTATGTTTATACTACAATAATAAATGTAAGCGACTAAATATAAAAAAGGAAAGAATTATGGTTACAAAAATGTCAGTTTTAAAAACAACTTTTTCAGGTATTGATTTCTCAAACTACAAATCAAAAGTATCTGAATTTGTAAACGAATTATCAACAAGAGCAAACAAAGAAGGAAAATTCTTAAACTGGGTAAATTTACCTCAAGAACAACTTAAAAGAGTTGATGAACTATACACAATGGCGGAAAACTTTAAATCACAAACAGGTAACACAGTATTGAGTGTTATGGGTATCGGCGGAAGTAAACACACCGTTGAACACATGCTTTCTATCAACGGTTTGAATATCTGCGCTGATAAAGTTCAATTCTATTCAGATGTTGATTCTATCAGTTTAGAAAGATTTTTAACCAAACTGGGCAACAATGTTTTAAACTCTAACTTTATGATAGCCTCAAAATCAGGCTCAACCTTTGAAACAAAAGACGGCTTCTTAAGAGTACAAAAAATGCTTATCGATGCATACAAATCTCAAGGTATGTCAGAAGATGAAGCACTAAAAGCATCCGCTAAACACTTTATCGCAGTAACAGATAAAAATTCTGAAAAATCAGAATTAAGAAGAACCTCTATTGAACAAGGCTGGATAGGCGACTTATTTATCCACGATGACGTTGGCGGAAGATTTTCAGCATTTGACGACCACGCACTGTTCACTCTTATCTGGGCAGGACTCAAGAAAGAAGATATGATTTCTTTATTGAACGCAGCACAAGAAATCTCAACTTTGGCTCTATCTACCGATTTAGATGAAAATGATGCTCTTAAAGAAGGTATCTTCTGGGCTGACGCAAAATTGAACGGTATCGAAGCATCTGTTCATCAATATATGGGTTCAATGTTTGAAAATACAGTTTACTGGCATGCTCAAATGCAAAACGAATCAGTAAAAGATACTCTAAAACAAGTGGCAAAAGTTCCGGATGCTATGCACCACAGCGCAGAAGCACACTTTAACCCTGCAAACAAATTCGTGTTTGCTTTAACAGTTCCTTCTGATAACGGTGTTTGTTCGGAAAACGCTAAAGCATACATCGGTGCTTTAACAAAATCTTACGATTCTACCGGTGCTTTATTTGTAGAAGAATTAGAAACTTCAAAACTTGGTCTTACTCCTGCTGCAGCAGGTGCTATGACTCAATTAAGAGCCTACGCAACTGTTTATCAGGAAATTGTAACCGCTATCATGACAGGTAAACAATTACCTGACGTTCTTGACAGCGTTCTTCAACCACACGTTGAATACTACAAAAAGAACCTTAAAGGCGGAGTTGTTGTTCCGGGAAGAATTTCTTAAGGGTAAATAATTATATTTTAAAGCGGGAAGCAAAAAACTTCCCGCTTTTTGTTTGTTTACTATTGTTAAACTTTCATAAAAAAGTTGCTCATTCCTCTGTTTATATCCCCGTCAGTCGTGGCTCTGCCATTCTATGCCCCTCGCATTAAACGCCACCGTTCACAATAAAAATCAAAAGCGTAGTTTTGATTTATTATTGTTCACATCTCTCGTCGGCACGTTAAACGGAACCGCTCACAATAGAATCGGAAAGCATGGTTTCCGATTACTATTGTTCGACTTTCGCAACAAAGTTGCTCATTCCTCTGTGCATATCCACGTCGGTCGTGGCTCTGCCATTCTATGCCCCTCGCATTAAACGCCACCGTTCACAATAAAAATCAAAAGCGTGGTTTTGATTTATTATTGTTCACATCTCCCTTCGGTCGTGGCTCTGCTCGGGGCAAAAAAAAACGGTATTTTTACATACCGCAACTTACACACTTACACACTATTATAATTTCAATCTTTATTATCTTTTATCCTATCATTACCATTGTTTACCTTACATTAAATGTTTAAACTAACCTTACACTTATATAAAGTAATCTTTTTAGAGATAATTGCTTTTTTTGAATAAAAATATTAAGTTTTGTAACATAAAACAACATGCCTGAAATTGAACCAAAAAAATAACCTTTATATAAGAGAGAGGACTTTAAAACTATGGCACTTGGATTTACATCACACTATGCAAAACAAGATCAACCGTTTGGTTCACTTATTTTAGGTAATACAGAAACAGAAACATCAGGTTCTGTGGCATCTAATGCTGGTTCAACGTATAACGGTGGTTTGTTATATAACAATGATACTTATGATTGCTGTGACTTTTCGGTATCGGTAGATATTGATTATAGTCAGTATGCAAATTTTGTATCGTCATCAGGCTCAACAGAAACGGCAGGATCAGTCGCATACTCAGGAGGTGGTTGCAGCACTGCTTCAACAGTATCCTTCTCGGGTGGAGGCGGATCTGTGTCGTGCAGTTGTGCAAGTTCGACATCGTTCACTTGTTAATTATTTTATTTGGTTATTTTCAAACAAAAAAGTGCCTTCCAATACAGGAAGGCACTTTTGGTATATAAAAAATATTATTTATTTTGAAGCGTCAAAACAAGCCCTGCATAAAACTTCTCTGTCAGGTTTTGGCTTAAAAGGTACTTGTGTTTGAGCCCCACATTTAGTACAAACTGCGTCAAACAATTTCTTTTTATTTTTTTGTCTTCTCTTTTTCCTGCAATCAGGACATCTTTTTGGCTTGTTAGTCAGCCCTTTTTCTGCATAAAATTCTTGTTCCCCCGCTGTGAAAATAAATTCTGCCGAACAATCTTCACAAATGAGTGTTTCATCTTGGTACATTCGCAGTTTCTCCTAAAATTTGTATTTGTATTACCTGTGTCTAAAGACCATTCTTATTTTAGCCTTTTTTTTTACATTTTGCAAGCATAAGTAATTTGTTAGATAAATAAATTTATAACTTAATATATATTTCCACAATTATGCTTATATTAATAACCACATTTAAACAAAAAATTTATGCTATAATAAAATAAACCAACTGGAGAGGTGTCCGAGTGGTTTAAGGTGCAAACCTGGAACGTTTGTGTGGGGGAAACTCCACCGCGGGTTCGAATCCCGCCTTCTCCGAATTTATATCAAGACGGTAACTCAAAATTATCGTCTTTTTTCGTCATTCGGGGCGGGTTTCTCGTCAGAATGTCATCTCTTATTTTTTAATCGTGACAAATTTCACTATTAAATACTAAATTGTGACACACTGTCACAACTTAGTATTCTAAAAACCAGCAATAATAATGTGTTGACATTGAAAATTTAGCATATTAAAATCTAAATAAGGAATTTAATCACAATTAAAGGAGATAAGAATATGCCAAAACTTAAAGAAAAACCGGTTGAAAAAGAAACAACTAAAAAATCAGTTAGCGGACAAGTTGATTCCGTTGACGCTTTGAATAACTTACTTGAAAGAGTTAAAAAGGCTCAGGAAGAATACGCAAAATTCTCTCAAGAAGATGTTGACAGAATTTTTAAAGCAGCAGCAACCGCTGCTGACAAAGCACGTATTCCATTGGCTAGAATGGCTGTTGAAGATACAGGCATGGGGGTTTTAGAAGATAAAATTATTAAAAACCACTTTGCTTCAGAATATATCTATAACAAACACAAAAACGCTAAAACTTGCGGTATTATTAAAGAAGATAAAATTAATGGTACAAAAACCGTTGCAGAACCACTCGGTATCGTTGCAGGTATCATCCCTACAACTAACCCTACATCTACTGCAATCTTTAAATCATTATTAGCGTTAAAAACAAGAAACGCTATCGTATTCTCACCACACCCTCGTGCTACTAAATCTACTATCGAAGCAGCAAAAGTTGTGCTGAACGCTGCAGTTGAAGCAGGCGCACCAAAAGACATCATAGGCTGGATTGATACTCCTTCTATGGAATTATCAGATGCACTTTTGCACCACCCAAATATCGCTTGCATTTTAGCAACAGGCGGTCCTGGCATGGTAAAAGCAGCATACTCTTCAGGCAAACCTGCATTAGGGGTTGGTCCCGGTAACACTGCCGCTGTTATTGACGAAACTGCTGACATCAGAATGGCTGTTTCTTCAATTCTTATGTCTAAAACTTTCGATAACGGTATGATTTGCGCTTCTGAACAATCTGTTATCGTTGTTGAAGATGTTTATGAAGAAGTTAAAAAAGAATTTTTATACAGAGGTGCTTACCTCGTAAACAAAGACGATGAAAAGAAAATGATTGATTTACCTTTCATTGATCCTGCAAGAGGTACTGCTCATCCTCTAATCGTTGGGCAGCCTGCTCACAAGATTGCTGAACTTGCCGGATTTGACATCCCTGAAGATTCAAAAATTCTTCTTTGCGAAAGAGCAAAACTGGACTGGGCTGATCCATTCTCAAGAGAAAAATTATCACCAATCTTGACTATGTATAAGGCTAAATCTTTTGAACAAGCAAGCGAAATGGCTTATGAACTTGTTATCAAAGGTGGTGCAGGTCACACATCTGTTCTTTACACAGACGAACGTAAAAAAGACAGAATCAATGTGTATGCCGAAAAAATGCCTTCTTGTCGTATATTGATTAACCAACCTTCTTCACAAGGTGGTATCGGTGATTTATATAACTTCAAATTAGAACCATCATTGTCACTCGGTTGTGGTTCTTGGGGCGGTAATGCCGTATCAGGTAATATTGGGGTTGAAAATTTACTTAACTACAAAACCGTAGCCGAAAGGAGAGAAAATATGTTATGGTTCAAAGTTCCACCTAAAGTTTACTTCAAACGTGGTGCTATTGATTTGGCACTTAAAGAACTTCAAGGGAAAAAACGTGCATTCATTGTTACAGACAGATTTTTATTCAACTCAGGAGCAGTTGACACCATAACTAAAACTCTTGATGAAATCGGAATTGACCATCAGGTATTCTTTGATGTTAAACCTGACCCTACGATTGCAACAATTAAACAGGCTATGGAAATAGTTAAACCTTACGAACCTGACGTAATTATTGCTCTGGGTGGCGGTTCTCCTATGGATGCAGGTAAAATTATTTGGTTACTTTATGAACAACCTGACACAAACTTTGAAGATATTTCAATGAGATTTATGGATATCAGAAAAAGAATTTGTCAAATCCCTGATTTAGGCAAAAAAGCAACTATGGTTTGTGTTCCTACAACATCAGGTACAGGTTCTGAAGTAACTCCATTCTCAATCATCACTGATGAGAAAACACATTATAAGTATGCTCTTGCTGATTATGCACTTACACCTAATATGGCAGTTGTTGACCCTAACTATGTTGACGGTATGCCTAAAGGTTTAACCGCAGCATCAGGGATTGACGCACTTGTTCACTCTCTTGAAGCGTACGTATCTTGTATGGCTACAAACTTTACTAATTCAAACGCTCTTGAAGCAACAAAATTAGTATTCAAATACTTGGCTCGTTCATACAACGAGGGTGCTAATGATCCTATTGCAAGAGAGAAAATGCACTATGCAGCAACTATTGCAGGTATGTCATTTGCAAACGCATTCCTTGGTTTGTGTCACTCTATGGCACACAAATTAGGTGCTATGTATAACATCCCTCACGGGGTTGCTAACGCACTGTTAATTCGTCAAATAATCAAATATAACGCAGTGGATAAACCTACTAAACAGGCTATCTTCCCTCAATACAAGTTCCCTTGTGCTAAAACTAAATATGGTCAAATCGCTGATGAACTTGGATTAGGAGGAAAAACTGATGACGAAAAAGTTGAATTATTGATTAAGGCTGTTGACGAACTTATGACAGAAATCAACTTACCAAAATCTATCAGAGAATTTGGCGTTAAAGAAGATGAATTTATGGCTAACCTTGATGTATTGGTTGAACGTGCGTTCGATGACCAATGTACAGGGGCTAACCCTAGATATCCGCTTATGAGCGAGATAAAACAATTATTCCTAAATGCCTATGAAGGTATTGTCTAAATTTGTTCGGGGCTTTGTTAATTGCCAAACTCTTTCAAAGCCCCGATCTTTTTTTATTAGGAAAATCTTTACAAATTAGAACTTAAATAAAAATAGATTTAAAATGAAATTAATAAATTAACGGAGAATTATAGTGAATATTCCTGATAAAGTTGTAAATCGTTTAACATTATATCATTTTATTCTTGACGATTTAAGAGAAGATGAACTGTATATTTCCAGTAGCAGAATAGCAAAATTTTTGGATATTGATAATTCACAAGTACGAAAAGATTTAAAATATCTTGATAACCCGGGGAAATGCCGAGTTGGCTACAATGCGAAGGAACTAAAGAAAGCAATAGAGGTTAAACTCGGATTTAAAAAAACAAGAGATGTATTTATCGTTGGAGCAGGAAACTTAGGTTCTGCACTTGCAAAGTATGATAGTTTTAAAGACTACGGAATGAATATCCTTGCAATGTTTGATAATGACGAGCGAAAAATCGGCACAACAATCAATGGAAAAGAAGTTTTTAATATCCAAAAAGTTGGAAATCTTGCACAAAGACTTAACGTAGATATTGCTATTCTTACTGTTCCGAAAGAATATGCAAAAGCGGTCGCAAACTATTTAGCAGGTTCCGGAATAAAATATATTTGGAATTTTACCCCTTGTATTCTTGATGTTCCTGATAATATTAAAGTATGGAACGAAAATTTAGTGGGAAGTTTTTTACAATTTACAAATAGAGATGAGGTAGAAGATAATAACAATGACAACTGAAATTAAAGTATGTATGGGGAGTGCCTGCTTTGCGAAAGGTAATCAGGACAACCTTGAATATATTAAAGAATATATAGAAGAAAACAATTTAGATTCGGAAATATCAATTATTGGGGCTTTGTGTGAAAACAAATGCGAAATAGGTCCAAGAATTATTATTAATGAAAAAGAATACACAAATGTAACCACAGAATTGCTGGAAAAAATTTTAAAAGAACAATA
>CAMHDG010000081.1 GCA_946183815.1 uncultured bacterium
TTTACCAACTGTTAACATAACCATTCCTTATAACTAACCCTGTTCATATAAATAAATTTTTATAGAAAATTTGCTAGTCAGGTATTTTTTTATTAACTAATGTTAATCTTTATTCTGTATGATATAATTTTTGAATGATAAAACTAAACCTTGCAAGAAACTGTTTAAGATATTTAATAAAAGCATACGGGATAAAAGAAATTTATGCGCCATATTATTCCTGCAACACTGTTTGGAATGCAATAAAACAAGAAAATTGCAGGATAAAATTTTATCATATAAGAGAAGATTTTTCACCCCTGACAATATTTCCTAAACAAGCCTTTATTTTATACATAAATTATTTTGGGTTGTGCGATAAGATTTGTAAAAAGTTAGCAAAAATGTACCCAAAATTAATAGTTGATAACACACAGGCTTTTTATTCCGAACCGATGGGGCTAGCAAGTTTTAATTCTTTGAGAAAGTTTTTCCCCGTTCAAAACGGGGCTTATCTATACACAGAAAAAATTTTAAAGGATAATTTTGAAAAGGATAAAGAATTATTTACCCCTTGTAGTATGCAGAAAAATTATGAAAAATTTGTGGAAAACGAACTTATTTTAAATAAGGAACACATTAAATATATTTACCCCAAAATAGAAAAATTTATGGAAAATTTTGATTATGATGAGGACAGGAAATTAAGACTGGAAAAGTATTTTGACTACGACAAAAAATATAATAAATATAATAAAATAACAATTAAACCGACAGAAAAAGAAGTTCCGTATTGTTACCCTTTATCAACGGATGACATTAAAATAATAAATGAATTAAAAGATTCAAAAACTCCTTATTTAGCCTTATGGGGAGAGATAAACAAAGACTTTTACGAATACGGATTTTTGAATAATACAGTTGCACTTCCGCTAACTGACTATTAAGCGAAATAATCGCACATTGTTTCATTAACGGCATCATTAACTATTTTCGCACCTGCTTTTGCTACTGATGGTTTATAAATATTATTAAGCATAGGAAAAATATCAGTTTTAGGGTTTGCCTGAAAAACCTGCTTAATAAAGTACCCGATAGATGAGCCGTTCATAAAATCAGAACTTTGTATGTATTCAACACTTGCACCCATTTCTTTCGGGTCTTTTTCCTGTATTTTATTTGTTAATTTACAAAGATAACTAAAAACGGGAAGGTTTTTATCATTTGTTTCAAGAGGTGAACCATTAAGATAAAATCTATGCTTTTTTGACATATATTCTTCTTCGGGTTCAGTAGTCGATACATTTACACTAACTGCCCCTTCGTATGCAGTAGTATATTTTTCAGGGCTACCTGTTTTTTTGATTGCTTTTCTAAATTCATCTAAATCGTTTCCGCTTTCATCATTGGTCAGTTGCAACGATAAAATATTCATTGTGTTATTCATTTCCGGCATGGCAATAAACATTGCACCCGCATTTTTTATACCTGTAAAACTAACTGTCATGGTTTCCCCCCTGTATCACACATTCCAGTTATATCACACACATAAATATTTTTTACTTTGAGTAAAGATATTTTAAGCATTCTACTAATATTATACAATTACGCTAATAACAAATTTATTTTTCAGGAGTTTTATAAATGATGTAGGATAAAATTAGGAGCAAAAATATGATATTAGAATCAGTTTATAAACACGCATACGAAGGTTATACACATAATCTTAACGGTCGTTCTAAAAAGGCTGTTCAGTCTTATACCAAAATGTATAAAGCAGGGCGGGAAAACCCGACTCAAGCAAAATATACAATCGAAATGGCAAACAAAAAAGCAAATTCTGATTATTATGAAACAACAAAAAATTCTGAATTTAAAACAACAATGAACACCTTAAAAACTTTTGGCAGAACACTTGTTGACTATGTATTTAATTCTGAATTTAGAAAAGCAGATAACGCATTCAGTGAAGCATATAACAAAATGTACCCTAAAACTCACACAATTAGAGATGCGATTATTGCTGAAAGAAATATGCCATAAAATTTTAATTTAAAACTATTATAAAATCTGAAAACGGGGAATGTATATTCCCCGTTTTTTATAATTATTCTTTATTATCCTTTTTGTATTCTTCGTAAAATCCTGTTTCTTTTGCGACTTCTTCCTGATGCTCAATAACCTCAAGAATTTTGTTCCTTTCAAGTTTATCGTGAACTTGAGAATTTATTTCACCCCCTATCAAAACCAACATAGAGGTAAAATAAAACCAAATCATCAGCATCGCAAAGGCAGCAATAGAACCATACACAAGGTTATATGTATGCAAAGTGTTTACATACATTGAAAACCCGCCCGATGCAATCAACCATATTGTACAAAAGAATAATGTCCCCGGAATAGCACTTTTACATTTCAATTCTTCACTCCACGATACATCAGGAAGAATATAATAGTGTAAAAATGCCATAACAAATAAGGCCAAAAATACAACAGGCCATCTTAATATAAGCAATAAATTTGCAGTATCAATAGGTAAAGATACAAACGCAATTAAAAATCTTATAATAACCCGCCCAAAAATAATAAGGTTAACACTCAAAGTTAAAATCAAAGTGTTAACTATTACCATAATCAATGAGAGTAACCTTGTGTATAAAAAGGCTCTGGTTTCCTCAACCTTATACGCCCTGTTCAAACCTTTAATAATTACGGCAAGAGCATTTATCGACATAAAAAATGTAATCAATAACCCCAGTATCGCAACAGAACGACCGCTTGCAAAACCTAACACCTGATTTATAACTGAATGTATCATTGACAAAGTATCAGCAGGCATAACTTTTTCTAAAAACATAAATAATGGTGTCATATAATAATTTTTTCCCAACAAAGTGAACAATGACATCAAAAACAAAAGGAACGGGAATATCCCAATAACTAACATATAACTCATTTCTGCTGCCATGCCGGAAAAATCGTTGTCTATGATTGAGATAATAGTATTTTTTAAAAAGTTATAGGTTTTACTTTTCATATTCTGTCCTTTTTATCTCATCAAGAATTTTTTCAACCGCAGAATCAACAGATGATTTTATAGTACATCCCGCCGCTCTGGCATGCCCGCCGCCTCCAAAAGCAGAACAAATTTTTGCAACGTCATATTTCTTACTTCTCATTGATATTTTACAAATCTTGTTAGGTTCAATTTCTTTAACAACAAAAGCCAAATCTGTTGTATCTATTGCTCTTAACTGTTCTGCTAAACCTTCGGTAAAATCTTCTTTTGCTTTAAATTTTTCTAAATCTTTTTTATAAACTGTTGTGTATGCAATTTTTTCGTTACCTGTAAATACTGCTTTTGAAATACAATAGTTCTGGAACATAACATAACTCTTTGACTTAAATTCATAACAATAAGCAAAAATATCGCTTGGCTTTGCACCTGATTTTACTAAATCGGCAGCGGCAAGCAAAACATTTTCGGTTGTATTATCAAATCTAAACCCGCCTGTATCGGTTAAGATAGCGGTATATAGACAAATTGCCGTTTCTTTATCTATTTCCCAACCTGAATTTTTAAACAGATTATACAAAACTTCCCCTGTTGAACTTGCCTCAGGCACTACATAATTATAATCCCCAAAATTATTATTAGTCTTGTGATGATCTATATTTATTGTTGTTTTTGCTTTATCAAACAATATTTTCATATCACAAATTCTGTCAATATCAGCAACATCAACAGTGATAACCAAATCATAAACCAATGATGTATCATAAGAATGTTTTGCAAGTGTTAAATTCGGAAGAAAATTATAAACAGGTGAAAGATATGTAAGAGCACACATATCCGCTTTTTTCTTAAATCTGTTATAGATAGCCTTGTATAAAGCACAAGTTGAACCCAATGCATCACCGTCAGGGTTAACGTGTGAAATTATCAAAATCTTTTTAGAATTCTTAATTATATCTTCCGTATCTGCAAAATTCATTGTATAATTATACAACAAAATCAATCTTTATGGTTATAATATGAAAGAAATTTTATACACAGACTTTAAAGGAATAGACGGTGTAATCTCATCTTTAATAAACAACGATTCTATGTTGCAAAAAGCGATGAGGCGTTCTACTTTGTATAAATTTTGGGCAAAAGTTGTAGGCAAACCGTTTGATGAAAAATCAAAACCCCACGGAATGATAGGCGGAACAACGATGGTAGTTGCATGTGAAAATGCAGCCGTTGTTCAGGAATTAACTTTAAGAAAAAGACAGATTATAAAAAAATACGCACCCTACGTAAAAACTTTAAAGATAGAACTTAAAGATATAGTTTTTGACGCTAAAAAATGGGAAAATACCGAAAATTAATCAAGCCCTAAATCAAGTGTTGGGGCTTTTGCAACGATTGCACTGGATGATATTACATCAACCCCTGTTGATGCTATCTCTTTTAATGTGTCCATATTCACATTACCACTTGCCTCAACTATTGCTTTATGGTCAATGATTTTTACTGCCTCTCTCATCATATCACACGACATATTATCAAGCATAATAATATCAACATTGCAGGCAACGGCTTCTTTAACCTGTTCAAGCGTATCACACTCAACCTCTATTTTATGAGCGTGCGAAATTGACTTTCTTAATTTTTCAACTGCTTTAGTTATTGACCCTGCAAATTTTACATGATTATCTTTTATCATGGCACAATCAGAAAGGTTGTATCTGTGAACATATCCGCAACCTGTTTTTACGGCATATTTTTCAAATATTCTAAAGTTTGGAGTATTTTTTCTTGTATCAACCATTCTGACATTATATTCGGATATTGCATCTTGATATCGTCTTGATGTTGTTGCGATACCACTCATTCTCTGAATATAATTCAAAGCAGTTCGTTCTCCCGTAAGAACCGCTCTTGCAGGCCCTGATATTTCCGCAAGTTTATCACCTTTTTTTATAATATCGCCGTCTTTTACAAAGAATTTAATTTTTACGTCTTCTGACAATAATCTAAACACTGTTTCAAAAACATCCAGTCCGCAACATACACCGTCTTCTCTTGTGTTTAAAGTACAGTTTAATTTATCATTAACCCCTGTCAGATTATCAGTTGTAATATCTTCAAAACTAATATCTTCTTTTAGTGCATTTTTCACGTGTTCTTCAATATAAAATTTATTTAACAAAACTTGGTTCTCCTTCACCTTTTATAACACAGTTGTGTATTGCATCTTCTCTTTTATACGGGAAATCTGTCCTGTAATGAGCGCCCCTTGATTCTTCACGCTTTAGTGCAGATTTTATTATCAGTTGAGATATACACAACATATTCCTTAATTCATACTCTTGTTTATTCAAACATTTTGTTTCACGTCTAAATTCTGATTTTAATTTATAAATCTCGTCAAGCCCTTTTAAGAGTTTGTCTTCATCTCTCAATATACCTGCATAATTCCACATTATATCTTTTAATCTTTGTTTCAAACCGTCAACATCAAAAGTTTCATCACTTATCGGTTGGGTATATTTTTCTATTGATGCCATAATATTTTCGTCAATTTTACTTGGCGGAATAAGACTTGTAAAAGAGAGATAATTTGCAAGTTCATAGGCACAGACGACACATTCTAAAAGAGAGTTGCTTGCAAGTCTGTTTGCACCGTGCAAACCGGTTGATGAACATTCTCCTATTGCATATAACCCTCTTATAGACGTTCTGCCATCAACGGAGGCTTTAATTCCTCCCATATAATAATGAGCAGCAGGGGCAACGGGGATATAATCTTTCGTTATATCAATTCCGTATTTGCTACATACCTTTGATATCGTTGGGAAACGTCTTTGTAATTTTTCAACAGGGATAACGGTTGCATCAAGATAAACATTTGATGAATTTGTTTTTGCCATCCTGTCATAAATTGCCCTTGTCACTACATCACGAGGAGCAAGTTCTTTAAGGTCACTATATTCCGCCATAAACTCTTTATTATCTTTATCAAGAAGTATAGCACCTTCTCCACGCACTGACTCTGAAATTAAAAATCTGTTTTTAGTTCCGTCAACAGCAAGTGCGGTAGGGTGGAACTGAACAAATTCCAAATCCTGCAAGATAGCCCCTGCATTGTAAGCGAGTTCTATCCCATCACCCGTTGCAACAGTCGGGTTTGTTGTGTATTTATAGAGTTGTCCTATTCCTCCTGTTGCAAGAACAAGGGCTGAAGAATAAATTGTTTCATATTCCTGAGTATCGTCATTGTATATGATAGCCCCTTTACATTCACTGTCAGAATCAATCAGGAGTTCAACAACAATGGTATCTTCAAGGATATCTATATTATTATTTTCTTTAACAAGTTTGCAGAGAGTTTTTTCAATAACACTGCCTGTTGCATCTCCGCCTGCGTGCAAAATTCTCTGAACACTATGTGCGCCTTCTAGTGTGTATGAAATATTCCCGTTTTCGTCTTTATCAAAATTTACACCATAGTCCATCAGGTCGTTTATAACCTCATCAGAGTTTTCGGAGATAAATTTTGTAATATCTTTTTCTGTAAGACCTGCACCTGCTTTGATAGTATCTTTAACGTGGAGTTCAACAGAGTCCTTTTCATTATCGTTCATAACTCCGACTATACCACCTTGGGCATAACGAGAGTTACTTTCTCCAAAATTTGATTTTGTAACGACAAGTATTCCGTCAGGCAAGTTCATTTGTTGTGCAAGTTTTAACGCACAAAATAAACCAGAAATCCCGCTCCCTACTATTACCGCTGAATACTTTGAATATTTCATTATATTTATCCTCTTTAGAATATTATAGTATAAAATTAAATAAAGACTAAACTATTTGAAAAGAGTTTTTAGGTTAATTTTGTAACAAAATTTTTTGTTTCTGAAATTGAATAATACGATAATTTTTTATAATGTTGTAGTAAAAATAGAAAGGACACATTTGT
>CAMHDG010000082.1 GCA_946183815.1 uncultured bacterium
AGAGGGGCTTTTAACGATTTATATATTTACCCCCGCTAAACAATAATTTACATATTGAACCAAACTAAAAACTTTGATAATATAGAGTTATGGAAAAAGAGGAGCGAAAAAGCAGGACAGCAAGATTAAGACGTATAGAACTTACTGTATGGAGTATAATACTGGTAATTTTGCTTGCTGTCGGTATATTTATATGGGTTAAGCATGAAGAAAGTTTTGAAACCCATACAATTTATATGCCTGACGTTGACGGATTGATTGTAGGCTCACCCGTTCACATGATGGGAATCCCTATCGGATATGTAAATAAGGTTAAAATTATTGGTGAAAATGAGATTAAAGTAAGATTTAAAGTAACCCAAAGGTCTGTCCATATTCCTGCAGGAACTTTTGCGACTGTTGAGTTCAGTGGACTTGGCGGGTCTAAATCTCTTGAAATATATACCCGCAGTTCAGGGAAAATACCTAACGAAATTGTCGGCAAAAATGATTATATCGTGGTTGACAGACCGAAACGATTAAGAGATTCTATGGCTTTGCTTTATCAGATGTATAAAACCCTCATGGATATGATTTATACAACTGCTAACTTTGGGAATAAAGTTAAAGATATGGAACTTCCTGATTTACCAAAAGGAAACATAAATGATTTTGGAAAATTTTTAGACTATACAGACAATTATCTTGATAATTATAATCGTAATATGAAATCAATAAGAGGAATGCTCTTTAAAGGAAAGTATAGCAGATAAGAGGTAAGTATGAGCCAAAATGTCAAAATAATAAACAATCCTGTTGTATGCAAAAGTTTATTAACAATAAGAAGCAAAGACACAGACAGTCAGTGCTTTAGAATTGCTGCACGAAAAATAACAAGGGCTCTTTTGTATGAAGCCTCAAAGAATTTACCTATGATTGAAAAGACGATAGAAACTCCGATTGCAAAATGCTGCGTCAACGATATTGCAGACGATATAAAAATTATCATATCACCTATTTTACGGGCAGGATTAATCTTTACTGATGAAGCAATAGATATTTTACCTGATGCTTGTATAAGACACATCGGAATGTTTAGAGATGAAGAAACTCTAAAACCTGTTTGGTATTATAATAAAGTACCGACAGAAATTCTTAACCCCGAGAAAGTTTATGTATATATTACTGACCCTATGCTTGCGACAGGTAATACTATGCTTGAGGCAGTGAAACTCTACGTTAACAGAAATATTCCAATAAAAAATATCAAGAGTTTAAATCTAATCTCTGCACCTGAGGGAATCGAGTTGTTACACAGAGAGTTCCCTGAACTTGAAATTATTACGGCAGCAGTAGATGAAGGACTAAACGAAAGAGGCTACATCATACCTGGGGTGGGTGATGCCGGTGATAGAATGTTTAATACAGTTGAATAAAAGAAAGAAGGCTTTTTATGAAACGTGCAATAATAATGGTTATTGACTCAATGGGAATAGGTGCAATGCCTGACCACGCAGAATTTAATGATATAGCGGAATGTAACACATTAAGAAATGTTTGTCATTATAACAAGGGGCTTAATACTCCAAATATGGCAAAAATGGGGCTGGGAAACATTCAAAACTTTGAAGGAATAACTCCAACCTCAACCCCGACAGGACAATACGGTACGTTGCAGGAAAAATCAAAAGGAAAAGATACGACAACAGGTCACTGGGAAATAGCGGGGCTGGTTTCGGAAAGACCTTTCGCTACTTTTCCAAACGGTTTTCCTTCAGAACTTATTAACAAATTTATTGAAGAAACTAAATGTGGCGGAATACTGGCAAATATTCCTGCAAGTGGAACTGCAATAATCGAAGAACTGAACGAAGAACACCATAAAACGAAGTTCCCAATTATATATACAAGTGCCGACAGTGTTTATCAAATTGCTGTTGATACTGATTTAATTCCACTGGATACACTTTATGAATGGTGCAGAATTGCACGAAGATTACTTGATGAGGGCGATTATCACGTATCAAGAGTAATTGCAAGACCGTATAAAATCATTGACGGAAAGCCGACAAGAATAGGGAAAGACAGACGAGATTACTCTGTTGAACCAACGGGGAAAACTTTGCTTGACGAGGTAAAAGAATCTGGCGGGGAAGTTGTTGCAATAGGAAAAATTGAAGACATTTTCTCTAAAGCAGGAATAACTCATGCAATTCATACAGGTTCTAACAGAGAAGGGCTTGAATTGACGTTAAAAGCCGTAAAAAATGAATTAGATTTGGACTCAATAAGATATTCTAATGTAGAAAAATTTAGCCCGACTAAATCAATTATTTTCACAAACCTTGTTGATACAGATATGCTCTTCGGACACAGAAATAACCCCGAAGGTTACGGCAAAGCAATAGAAGAAATTGACGAATACGTAGGGAGAATTGTTCCGGAACTAAAAGAGGATGATTTGCTGATAATAACTGCAGACCATGGTTGTGATCCAACCGTTCCGGGGACTGATCATACGAGAGAATATGTACCTGTACTCTATTACTCAAAAACTATTGAACCAAAAGACCTTGGTGTAACCTTAGGTTTTGACAGTATTGCTGATAAAATCAGAGAATGGCTGAGGTAAATTATTGTTTAGCGTATTAAAGATGGTAGGATGCTAGGAGTCCTAGGATGCTAGGAAAATTTAGAAATAATCTTAATAGTAAAGAGTTCCTAGCATCTTACCATTCCTAGCATCCTAGCATCTTTATTGTTTAGAGGCTTAAGCCTCTAAACAATAATTTACCCCTTGAAACAAACCAACATTTATTATATACTAATTTTGTACCCGAGAGGATAGGGTACGTGGCAATAAAGTAAAGGAGAATAAAATGAACGTAACTATTGAAGATTCATGTATAGCATGTGGCGCTTGCGAATCAATTTGCGACGCTGTATTTTCTATTGAAGACAAAGCAGTTGTTAACGAAGGTGCTGTTGCAGGTAATGAAGATGCTGTTCAAGAAGCAGCAGATGCATGCCCTGTTCAAGCAATCACAGTTGCTTAATTCAATTTAATAACGAATTAAACGCATAAGACATTAGTCTTATGCGTTTTTTATTTTTTATGTAAAACAAATGTAATAATTCAGCCATAAATATTTTTATTTGATACAATAAATATGTATATGTATTTCTAAAAACTAACAATCACAATTTCAGAAGGGAAAAATGGGGAAGATGGTAAAAACGGATAATATTGCCGATTTACAACAAAAAAAAGAGGCTGGTTCAATCAACAAATCATATTGCACAAGACCAAGTTTGGATGGTATAAAAAATATAAAACCAACAGATACAAAATCAGAAAAGAAACTGTTTGCAGAAACTAAATTTGTTTCAGGTAAATGGAACACAGAGATAAATGTTCGTGACTTTATACAGCGAAACTATACGCAATATAACGGCGATTCATCATTTCTGGCAGATCCGACTGAAGCGACATCAAAATTATGGAAAGAGTGTCTTGACCTTTTTGAAAAAGAACGCAATAATGGCGGAGTTCTTAATATGGATACAAAGATTGTATCAACTATAACCTCACATAAAGCAGGATACATAGATAAAGATTTAGAAAAGATTGTAGGGTTACAGACAGATGAACCTCTAAAGCGTTCACTCCAGCCATTTGGCGGAATAAGAATGGCAGAAGGTGCTTGTGAATCATACGGATACGAAGTTGACTCAAACATCAAAAAAATATTTAAAAATTACAGAAAAACACATAATCAGGGAGTATTTGACTGCTACACTCCTGAAATGAGAAAAGCAAGACATGCCCATATTCTTACAGGCTTGCCTGATGCCTATGGCAGAGGACGTATAATTGGCGATTACAGAAGAATTGCTCTTTACGGTATAGACAGGCTTATTGAGGACAAGTGGGAACAACACGCTTCTCTTGACGGAGAAATGACCTCTGAAAAAATTCAGTTAAAAGAAGAAATCGCTGAACAAATAAGAGCCTTAAAACAAATGGTAGAACTCGGTAAAATCTATGGGTTTGATATTTCAAAACCTGCAAGAAACGCAAAAGAGGCTGTTCAATGGCTTTATTTTGGGTATTTATCAGCGGTAAAAGAACAAAATGGTGCTGCGATGTCTATCGGGAGAACTTCTACTTTCCTTGATATATATATTGAGCGGGATTTAAAAGAAGGTGTTTTAACAGAATCAGAAGCCCAAGAATTAATCGACCATTTTATAATGAAATTAAGATTAGTAAAGTTTGCCAGAACACCTGAATATAACTCATTGTTTTCAGGTGACCCAACTTGGGTAACTGAATCAATAGGGGGAATCGGGGTCGATGGTCGTCATTTGGTAACAAAAAATTCGTTCCGTTATTTGCATACACTTGAAAATCTCGGAACAGCACCTGAGCCAAATATGACAGTTCTCTGGTCAACAAGATTACCACACAACTTTAAGCGATATGCAGCACATATATCTATTACTACATCTTCTATTCAATACGAGAACGATGATTTAATGAGAGTCACTCATGGTGATGACTATGCTATTGCATGTTGTGTTTCTTCGATGAGAGTCGGAAAAGAGATGCAATTCTTCGGGGCAAGGGCAAATCTTGCAAAATGTTTGCTTTATGCAATAAACGGCGGGGTTGATGAAATATTAAAAGAGCAGGTAGGACCAAAATACAGACCTATCACATCAGAATATCTTGATTTTGACGAGGTTATGGAACGATATGACGATATGATGGAATGGCTTGCAGGGTTGTATGTAAATACTTTGAACATTATTCATTATATGCACGATAAATATTGCTATGAACGCTCTCAAATGGCACTGCACGACAGAGATGTAAAACGATATTTTGCAACAGGAATAGCAGGGTTGTCTGTTGTTGCAGATTCTCTTTCCGCAATTAAGTACGCAAAAGTAAAAACCGTTCGTGATGAAAACGGAATTGTTGTTGATTACATTGTTGAGGGTGATTATCCAAAATACGGAAACAACGATAACAGAGTTGACGAATTGGCTGTTAACCTTGTCAAAACATTTATGAACAAGATTAGAAAACATCATACTTACAGAAACTCAATACCAACAATGTCGATTTTGACAATTACATCTAATGTTGTTTATGGAAAGAAAACGGGAAACACTCCTGACGGAAGAAAAGAGGGTGTTCCTCTTGCACCGGGGGCAAACCCGATGCATGGCAGGGATTCGCATGGGGCAGTCGCATCATTGGCATCCGTGTCAAAACTGCCGTTCTCTGATGCTCAAGACGGGATTTCAAACACTTTCTCAATAATACCAAATGCGCTTGGAAAAGATGAAGTATTTATGGGAGATTTGGCAATTTGTTTAGATGGCGGATGCTGTATTGATAACAAGAATGAGGAGATATAACAATGACAACAATGCAGGAAGAAAATTTAATAAACTTATTAGACGGGTACGTTGAAAAAGGCGGACACCATCTAAATGTAAATGTTTTTAATAAGGAAACACTGATTGATGCACAAAAACACCCTGAAAAATATCCTCAACTAACAGTCAGAGTATCAGGTTACGCAGTAAACTTTACAAAACTCACAAAAGAACAACAAGACGACGTTATATCAAGAACCTTCCACGAAAAGATATAAAAATGGAAACACTTGGAAACATACATTCAATAGAAACTTGCGGAACAGTTGACGGTCCCGGGGTAAGGTTTGTGGTGTTCCTGCAAGGTTGTCCTATGAGATGTTTATATTGCCATAACCCTGACACGTGGTCATTAACTGAAAACAAAAAATATTCCGTTCAGGATATATTAGAGGAATTTGACGGAGTAAAAGAGTTCGTAAAAGGCGGAATAACAGTCACAGGAGGAGAACCTCTGCTTCAGATAAATTTTGTAACAGAACTGTTTAAACAGGCAAGAGAAAAAGGGATTCATACTGCTCTTGATACATCAGGTGTCACTTTCACCCCGAAGGATACGAAAAAATTTGACAGACTTATTAAATATACAAACCTTGTATTGCTGGATATAAAACACATAGACGACAATGAGCATAATAAACTCACAGGGTATTCTAATAAGAACATTTTAGAGTTTGGAAGGTATTTAAGCAAAAACAATGTTTCAATGTGGATAAGGCACGTTGTAGTACCTGATATTACGTATAAAGAAGGCTATCTGAAAGAACTAGGCAGATACATAAAAACATTAAAAGGCGTTGAAGCGTTAGATATACTGCCTTATCACGATATGGCAAGAGGTAAATATAAGGAATTAGGGATAGAATACCCGCTTGAGAATACATTACCACTATCAAAAGAAGAGGCTATAAAAGCAAGGGATATAATACTAAACGAGATAAAACAGAAAAAGCCCGATTAAATAATCGGACTTTATAAGTTATGTTTATAACTTTTAAGCAAATATCTTGAAGTACTTGTCGATGTTATCGTTTCTAACTTTTTTGATTGATTCTAATTCTGTATTGATAACTTCTTGTTCAGTTTCTAATTTTTGCATTCTTGCATCAACTGCTCTTTCTTTAACAGAGATTGCTGCTTTTTCAGATTCATAAGTTGCAAGTGCTACGTTTTCAGCATCTTCGTCACGAACTTGGAATATTTTCATGATGTTTACTGCTTGTTTGTTAGTGTAGTTGTACCCACCACCTTTAACTTTTGCCTGGCAAACAGTTACAAAATAATCATTGTTTTGAAGTTTATTGTTTAGATATACTTGACTACTTGATGTTCCGCTCATTTTTTCGTCGTTTACCCAGCCTTGTTCTGCAATTCTCAAGAAGATTGCATCATAGTAGTCCATTAATTTTTGTTCTCTGTTAGAGAAGAAGTTTTTCATCTTATTATTATGTTCTTCAAGAGCTTTTCTGCAATTATCAACATCATTTAATAATTCTTGCTTG
>CAMHDG010000083.1 GCA_946183815.1 uncultured bacterium
TATCTTTTTTTATTATTTATTTGCCCCTTCTAAAAGACCTAATGTTTTTGCAATATCTTCAACAATCAAATCAGTAGTCAAATGATATTGTTCATAAAGTTCTTCTAAAGGAACTCTGTCAGGAAATCCCTTTTCAGCCCCAAAGTTAAGAACCTTCATATCGGAATTACCATAAAATCTTGAGATTTTTTCACCGAAACCACCGTCAAGTTCGCCATCTTCAAGAGTTATTACAAGTTCGTGGTCTTTCTTTAAGTCTTCCAACATATCTTTATCAATACCTGTTAAATAAACAGGATTAATTAAAGTTGCATCAATTCCTAATCTGTCTTTTAATTCATCTTGAACATCTTCCCCTTTATAGAAGAAATTACCTGCCCCTATAATTGCAACTTTTGAGCCACGTTCAATCATTTTAAATTTATTAAGGATAGAATAATCCGTTTTATCCTCAACCCCTGTTGAGATAAAGTTACACATAGGCACTCTTATTGCAACAGGATGTTCTGTCTGATTAACAGACCAGTCTAACATAGCAAGATATTCTTCTTTGTTAGTTGGTGCAAGATAAACCATATTAGGAATATTTGAAATCAAAGGGATATCAAATGTGCAAAGGTGAGTACAGTCTGCACCTGAAATTCCGCCCCAATAGATTAACATTGTTAATGGTGAATTATTCAGGCACAAGTCTTGAGATAATTGGTCATACGTTCTTTGGACAAAAGAACTCATAAAATGAAGGACGGGTTTTGCACCTTGACTTGCAAGTGCAGATGAGTATGCAACTGCGTGTTCTTCTGCGATACCAACATCAGTATATTGGTTTCCTAACTGCTGTCTGTATTCTCTGTCAAACCCGAATACCCCTGGGGTTGCAGCGTTCACTACAATATATGATTTATCTTCTTTAATTTTTTGTAAATGATAATCTTTTGTAATAGAGGTATAATCTTCGCTCATTACAGTTGATGATTGTTGTTCATCAAGCACGCCAGGTAATGACCAGTGGTAAGCCTCTTTATCCTTCATAGCAGGCTCAAGACCAAGACCTTTTTGAGTAAACATGTGTACTACAACAGGGTGGTCGATATCTTTTACTTTATTTAAAGTATCAATAACCTCTTCTACATTATTACCATCTTTAATGAAATAATAGTCATAACCCAGCGCTGTGAAGAAATTGTTTTCGTATTTACCATCTGTTTCTCTCAATTTTTTAAGGTTGTCATATATACTACCATGGTTTTCAGCAATAGAAATATCGTTATCATTAACGAGAATAATGATATTTGAATTAAGAGTTGCAGCATTGTTCAACCCCTCAAGAGCCTCGCCTCCGGTAAGAGAACCATCACCGATAAGAGCAATAACATTATATTTACCGCCTTTAAGATCACGTGCTTTAGCAACTCCAGTTGCTAAACTTACAGAGGTTGATGTGTGACCAACTTTAAATAAATCATGCACACTTTCTTCAGGTGCTGTGTAACCTGTATATTTCAGATAGTTATCAGGAGTAAAACCCTCTTTTCTGCCTGTTAAAATTTTATGCGGATAACATTGATGAGATACATCAAAAATGATTTTATCTTCGGGTGAATTAAACACATAATGAAGCGCAATAGTTGCCTCAACTATACCTAAATTAGGACCCATGTGACCACCAATAGTATTTACTTTATTCATTACTAATTGTCTTATTTCTCCCGCTAGTTCTCTCATCTCATCATAAGATAATTTTTTTACATCATCAGGACTGTTAACCTTGTCTAAAATCATAATTTTCTCCTTTATTCATATTTTTAAAATATAATACCATAAACATCTAAAATTGTTCTAAAACCCTATTCATTATTCACTGTTCGCTATTCACAATTTACCCTATATACAAAACCAAAAAAATATGATAAAATATCATTAGATGTAGTAGAAAAAATTTTTAGGAAAATATATGCGATAAAATTAGGGGTAAATAGAACAGGGTAAAATATAGACAGATAAAGCGATATAACTATCCGGATATAAAAATAACCGAGTTTTATTTACAAGTAACATCCAAATAATTTGCATCGGTAGGATATATGTGCCGATAGTCGTATATATTATAATAAAAAACAGTAGAAAAGGATAAGCAGATGAATACTGGTATTTCAATCGCTTTGATTGTGGTATTGGCACTCGCAGTTGCTGTGCTTTGTGTTATGTACGCAAAATTGTCACGACAATCAAAAATCAATGCTGCTGATTTAGCAGAAAAAGAAGCCCTAATAAAAAAAGAGGCTGTTATTAGTGCAAAAGAGGCTCTTCAAAATGAAAGAGAAAAGTTCAACGAAGAAGAACGAGAAAGAAGACGAGAACTTAACAATTTAGAAAATAAACTTTCTAAAAGAGAAGACGAACTTGAAAATAAAATACAATCAGTTACAGATAAAGAATCACATCTTGATAAACGTGAAGATGAAATAGACAGAAAAGAAAAAGAATTAGATGAGGCACTGCAAAGGCAAACAGCAGAACTTGAAAGAATTTCAGGATTATCTGTTGAAGATGCTAAAAATATGTTATTGGAACAATTAAAACAGAGTTTAGCACAAGAGCAAATGCAGTTAATTCGTGAAAACGAGGCAAAAATAAGAGAAGACGCTCAAGAAAAAGCAAAAGATATTTTATCAACGACAATGCAACGCTGTATGATGGAGCAGGTTGTAGAATCAACCGTTTCTGTTGTATCTCTTCCTAACGATGAAATGAAAGGAAGAATTATCGGTCGTGAAGGTCGTAACATCAGGACATTAGAAACCCTGACAGGTGTTGACTTAATTATTGACGATACGCCTGAGGCAGTTGTATTGTCATCTTTTGACCCTGTACGCCGTGAGGTTGCAAAACTTGCACTAGAAAAACTTATTCAGGACGGACGTATTCACCCCGTAAGAATTGAAGAGGTTGTCGAAAAATCTAAAGCAGAGGTTGAAAAGAAAATCTTCAGAGAAGGTGAAAACGCCGCTTTAGATATGGGAGTTATGGGGTTAAGCAAAGAACTTATAAAAGACTTAGGTCGTTTATATTACAGAACAAGTTACGGTCAAAATGTTCTTAACCATTCGATAGAGGTTGGTCATATAGCAGGCATGTTGGCAGCGGAATTAGGTGCTAATGTATATACCGCAAAACGAGCAGGTTTGTTGCACGATATAGGTAAAGCCGTTGACCAGACTCAAGAAGGTACGCATATTCAACTTGGTGTAGAACTTGCAAGAAAATTCGGTGAAAGGGAAGAAATTATCCACGCAATCGAGGCTCACCACGATGATGTTACTGCAAACACTATCGAGGCAGTACTTGTTAAGATAGCCGATGCGATATCAGCAGGTCGCCCCGGGGCAAGACGTGATACTCTTGAAATCTATATTAAGCGTTTACAAAAGATTGAAGAAATCGTAAACAGTTACAAGGGCATTAAACAATCATTTGCTGTACAAGCAGGTCGTGAGGTTCGTGTAATTGTTGAGGCGGAACAGTTTGATGATTTAGCATCTCAAAAACTGGCAAGAGATGTTGCAAACAAAATCGAAAATGAACTCGATTACCCCGGACAAATCAGAGTTACGGTTGTAAGAGAGTTCAGAGCAGTTGAGGTAGCAAAATAGAGGTAGGGGTAAATATAATCAAATATCCTTATAATGATATGAACAAAAAGCAATTAAAGATATTATTTTTCGGTGATTTGGTAGGCAAAGTTGGCAGAAATGCAGTGGTTGCCTACCTTGCCGATTTAAAAAATAAAGATAACTACCCTGATTTTGTTATTATAAACGGTGAAAATGCATCACATGGTTTTGGGCTTACAATAAAAAATTATACCGAATTAACTGAAGCAGGGGTTAATTGTATAACCTCCGGAAATCATATTTGGGATAAAAAAGAGATTTTTAACTACATCGATGAGGCGGAAAAACTTATCCGTCCTATAAATTACCCTAAAGGAACGGCAGGAGTCGGGAGCAGAATATTTGAGGTCAAAGGCTCAAAAATTGCCGTTATAAATGCACTTGGCAGAGTGTTTATGCAACCGTTAGATTCACCTTGGGATGTTGTAAAAGAAGAGGTCGAACATCTCAAAAATGAAACAGACTACATTATTGTAGATTTTCACGCAGAGGCGACAGCCGAAAAGTTATGCTTTGGAAGATACTTGTCAGAATTGGGAGTATCAATGATGGTTGGAACGCATACTCACGTTCAGACAGCCGATGAAATAATAATCAATAATATGGCATACATTACAGATGTTGGGTTCTGCGGTGCGGTTGACAGTATTATCGGAATGGAATACGAAACCTCGCTCAAGCGTCTTACGACAGCCATGCCTGAAAGATACGAGGTTGCAACGACCTACCCCGCTCAAATTAACGCAGTTGAAGTTACCTTATGTGATGGTAAAGCAACTGAAATAAAAAGAATTCATATAGAAGTAGAAGCAAAAGAAGAAATGGAGGTCAGCGTTGAAAACAGCGTTTGAGTTTTATGATTCGGGGAGGGTGTAGTGAAATCAGATTTTCATATACACACCTACTATTCCGATGGAATATTCTCACCCGAAAAAATAGTTGATTTAGCAGTTGAACACGGTCTTGAGTGTATTGCACTGACAGACCACGATAATATTTTATCTTATGATGTTGCTAAAAAATATATTGAAGAAAAAGGTGAAAAACTGGAACTTATACAAGGTGTTGAGATTAACACATTGTATAAAGGAATGGAAGTGCATATTTTGGGGTATTTTATGGACGTAAAAGATAAAGATTTCCAAAATATGCTAAAGACACAACAACAGGCAAGAATAGTTCAGACAAAAGAGATTTTGGCTCTTCTAAAGAAAAAAGAAGGGATAAAGATTAAGTTTGAAGATGTGAAGAATATGGTTGCCGAAGGCGGCAGTATAGGACGTCCGCATATTGCAAAAGCGATAACAAATGTAGGCGGAACGGCAAATGTTATTGAAGCATACAACAAATATATTCACGCAGATTCACCTGTTTATGTAGAAAGAAAGACGATGTCACCGTTTGATGTTGTTGAAATAATTTATGATGCGGGAGGAATCCCTGTAATAGCACATCCTTATGATGTACCGATAGCAGACGAACTTATACCTCAACTTGTAAATTGTGGTATGAGAGGGATAGAGGCATATCACAGAAAACACTCCGCACCATATATTGAACATTTTTCTACTCTTGCGGAAGAATACGGACTCATTGTTACAGGCGGTTCAGATTTTCACGCACCAAATATTATGAACGGTCAAATTATTTTGGGCAAGAATTTTGTTCCGGAATGGGTTTATGATAAACTTATGGAAGAGAAGAGAAGACTTGATATGGCATAATATAGTGAAAAGTGAGTAACAAACAGTGAAAAAAAATTCTAACTTAAAAGACGGATTTACATTAGTGGAGGTTATAATTTTATTTGTAATCTTCACTGTTGTTGCTGTGCTTGTTATTCCTTTAACAATAGAAGATGCGGTTGTAGCAAAACATAATGCAAAATGGCAACACGTTCAGAGTGGTTTTTCAAGCATACCAATAACTATGATGAATAGTCAAAGTTATAAAGATAGCGGAGTGGTGACTTTAGAACATTTTATCACTGCTCTTATAAAGATACATCCGCTTAAGAATGTTGTGTCATACAAGATTAAATATATGAACGGAGAAACTCCTGAAGAGAGATATACCTTCAAAGAGATTTATAATACAAATAACGGGGCGACTATTGCTTTTAAGTGGTTTGATGATAATCCTAAATTAAAAGGAGAAGATAAGATTGAAGGGATACTTATGTATGATGTAAATGGTAAACGTGGTCCGAATGTGTGGGGCAAAGATATATTTGGAATGAATGTTTATGCAAATAAGATTGAACCATTCGGGAAGCACGAAGACCCTATAACAATAGAAACCGACTGTTCAAGACAAGGAACAGGGTTATATTGTTCATATTCTTCTCTTCAAGAGACACAAGAGCCATAGTTATATTTGTGAGGCAGTGCCTGACCTACTTGTTGCTTACCATGTCTGCTGTCACCCTAAACTTGTTTCAGGGTCTTGTAAAATATTGTACGAGTGAAAAATGTTGTAAAATTGATAAAAATCATTATATTGCGAAATTATACACAATTAATAAGTATCAAGACAAATAAAAATACCGAAGTTTATTTAAAATTTCTTATTTTATGTCATAATTAATTTAAGGAATATTTGATATGAATAATAAAAATATATGTGTATTTTGTTCTTCCTCAAATACATTGGCAAATGAATATTATGCTGATGCGGAAATATTAGGCGAATTACTTGCAAAAAACGGGTTCAACCTTGTTTATGGTGGCAGTAATGTCGGAACAATGTATTCAGTGGCTAAAACGGCAAAACAAAATGGTTCCAAAATATATGGTGTTATGCCTAAAAAACTGTATGGATTCGGTGTTTATTCCGATGAATGTGACGAGTTTTATCTTACAGATAATATGCGTGAGAGAAAAACAAAACTTGACGAGTTATCTGACGGAGTTATTGCCATGCCGGGTGGGTTCGGAACGCTCGAAGAGGTGAGCGAGATACTCTGCCACAAACAGTTAGGATACAATAATAAACCAATAGTCTTTTTAAATACTAACGGATTTTTTAACGATTTATTCAAATTTTTTAACAATATAACAAAAGAAAGTTTTGCAAAAAATACAGCACATAACCTGTACTATATTGCAAACACCCCAAAAGATGCAGTTGAATATCTGTTAAACTATACCTACGGTTCTAAAAAAGTAACACCGGAAGATATTTATACGGCGGTTAGGTAAATTATTGTTTAGCGGGCAACGAAGTTGCCCTTTAGTGAATAGTGAATGGT
>CAMHDG010000084.1 GCA_946183815.1 uncultured bacterium
GTCTTAAAGATTCTGCATTTGGAACCAGAAAATTAATTGTAGATTTTAACAAAGCTTTTATTTTTGTATCAGGAGATTCTAAACAATCAAGAATGAAGTCTTTGTCAGGACTGTTTAAAATCTTTTCTATTCTTCCAGTATCCATTAGTGTGTCATATTGCAATAATTTTTTTGCAGATTCCCCATGTTTTTCGTATAAATTGACCAAATCCTTAACATCTTCAACATCGAAAATTTCACCATTTTCAAGGATTCTTTCTCCCCATTTCATAATATCCATAACAGCATCAGGAGATTTTGCATAAATGTCCGCAAGTTCATTTGCGCCGGATTCTTTTATATACCTTGTTAATTTCAATTTTTTATTAATACCATTTGGTTCAAACTCTAATGTGTCTACATAAGCAAGAAATTCCTCTCTTGACATTGGTTTTTCTTTTACATCCGCTTCACTTGATAACAGGTCTTTTTCAGGTGTAACGGCAAAATGTTCATATTCGCCATTCGCATTTAATTTGCGTGCGTTTGAAAAATCAACATTTTCAACTCCGTCAGCGTTTTTGGTTACTGCAACTTCGACTTCTTCTCCACCGATGTTCATTTTTCGCCATTCAACACCATCCGTTGCTCCGTCATTTGCTTGTTCTGCTTTTGCGACTGCTGATTTAAAGAGCATTGTTTGGAACAAGTGATTAATGGCTTGTTCAGGAGAATTAAAGGTTTCAAATTTACCGCTTGTTTTATCCAGTACACGATATTGACCCCCAACATCAGTAATATCATAGTTTTTGAGTTGTTCCGTCATATCATTTAGGGCTTTATCCTGAACCCCTCTTGCAACAGAGCCTGATTTTTTCATTTGGATAAATCTTGCTACCCCTTTGAGTGTTGCAAGCCCCTCTAATTGACCTTTAAATTCTTCGCCTAAATCAATACTTTCAAGGTCGAGTTCGCCTGTTATCAGACCTTCTGCAATATGTTCAAGTGTTGAGTATCCTGTGAACCCGCCAACCTCTGTAATAAACGCACTTGATTTAGAGATTACCTCTTGTGCCTTTGTAAAAGTTGAGCCATCAACTGCTGATAAATAATCTTTCATCAAACTTTGAGCGTTAAGAGTTTTATTCTCTGCTTTTGCCAAAGTTGAAAAACTCTTTTGGATAGCGGTAGGATTACCTTTTGAGAATACTCCTGCAAGCGAGTTACCTGTTTTTGTTGCAACAGCCCCGATAAACGGTGCAACTGAACCCATAACACCTTGTTTTGTCATATCGACAAGTATTCTAATCATATCATCATCTAACAATGATTTATCAACCTTATCTAATACAGACGCATACTCACCCATAGCAGGTTGTTTTATACTCATCCTCTCAGCAAGATTATTCATTGCAGTTCCGCCTATTTCAGTCAGTCCTGTATAGGTCATCATATTCAACGCACTAATAGGAGAACTTGACATCAATCTTACCCCTGCCTGAACCCCTTTACTTGCAGGGTTAAACCCTAATTTTGTTGCAGTCTTTGCTGTTAGTTGGAGAGATTTAGAACCTAATTGAGCAAATAGTTTTGTTCCTCCTATAACCTCTGAACCTGCTAAAAAGGCAACAACATCAGTTACGGAATTTATAGGGTTAAGTATTGAGAACTGACTATCTGCATCCCCTGTTCTGTTTGAGCCAAATGCACGTTTTACTGCCTCATCATATTCGTCAGTATCTGTCTTTACCCCTTTCATTGTGAGTTGAGCAAAGTTTTGCATAGCCCCAATATCAAAACTTGTTCCTGATATTTCTTTAAACAGTTCCTCAAAGTTTTGTTCAAAAGCGTCATCGTCCATATTTTTTAATTGGGTTGCTTTTGCAAGCAGTTTTTCAACATTATCCATTTGAGAACGTACAGTTAAATCTTGTCCTGACAGCATTTCTCCGAAGCCAAGAAAACCCTGAACTGCAGCAGTTCCGACATTACCTGATTTTAACTGCTCCCATGCTCCGTCATAATATCCTTTTAACATATTATAGGTTGTGTTCAATATATTATAGAGCATATTCGCAGAAAATCTTTTTAATTCTTTTTGGTCTAATTCTCTTGCACTTGTCCCTTGAGTTATATCTCTTGTAGGGATAATAAATTCTATGCCTTCATTCGATGGGTTAAGTTGTCCGTCAAGTCTTACGGGTGAAACTCCATAAGCAGTAGAGGTATCATAATCAGAACCGCTTAAAGCACTTAAATATTCTGCTCTGTATGGCTGACCAAAAGCCTGAATATACGATTTAGGTAATCTTTGTGTATAAGTAGCGTGTTTATGTAAATCGTCTAATGTTGTATTTGAAAAACCATTTTCCAGCGGGTCATTGAAGAAGGTTTCAGTTCCGTCAATCAGATATTGTCGTATTTTTTCAGGGTCAAATTCTACCCCTCTTTGCGCCTTGTATAAATCTTCAAATTGTATTTTTTCATCTTCTCCGCCTGTATGAGAGTGAGGAGGGTTAATTTTTACTCTTGTTTCTGTGTGAGTTGTTCCGTCTTGAACGTAGGTTCTTGTTTCTACGGTTTGGGTAGAATCCGCAAACATTCTCAAAACTTCATTCTTATCCAGTTTCCCTGCTTCAGCACTGATAAGTGCGTGTTCAAATTGTCTTATTTGGTCGGCATCCAGCGAATCTAATCTTTCATCAAGGTTTATTTTTGCGCTATCCATTTGCGGATAAGATTTAAGTAACATTGCTCTTAAATCGCCCCTCATACCTTCAATGTATTCTCTATACGTAAGACCTTGAGGCGAACGGCTTTTATCAAGATAATACAATTCTCTTGCTTCGGTATTCATAAGCAAAGTTGTTGCATTATCTCTTTTGTCGGAGTCTGTTTCTCTTTGTGCTGTTGCAAGATTTGCATTCATTGCCCACAAGTTTTGCATAGCAATATCCTGAGCCTGTTCTTGAGTAAGTTGCGGTATTGATGCCTCCGGACCAAAGGTTGGTAAAATTGGTTTTTGTGCTTGAACAGGAGATTCTAAAACACCTGTTGTACTTGTTAAAGTAAAACTATCTCCTACCCCTAAATTCCCATTGTTTGAAAGTGCCTCTCTTAATTTTGCACTCAATTCGGCATCGTTAAGTCCCTCGCAGGCTGTGAATTCCTGCGGAGTCAAAATGACTTTTAGTTGGCTTAATATTTGTGACCTATCAATACCGTTTGACACTTGTTCGAACCTTCTATTCCTAATAAATATACCGATACACCATGATTTACGGCAGGTTTACTAATTTCTTTAATAACAAAAAAAACTTTGTAACAAAGTTTTACACAACAAGAAATGATAAAAGAAAATATAATTTCTGACTCCTGCAGAAACTATAAGTTTTATCCGATTAGTTTAATAACTTCGTAGAGATTGAGTGCTTTTTCTTTTCCTCTAATTTTTACGTTAGAGATTTTAACTGTATCAATAATACCTCTTGCGTAAGAATAAGTAGATTCGCTTATGAGCAAATTTGTTTTATAAACTTTGTTGTTACCTTCAATTCTGCTTGCGAGGTTAACCATATCACCGATAACGGTATATTCCATACGTTTTTCAGAGCCAATATTACCAACAAAGGCTTCGCCCGTGTTTATACCTATCCCTATTTCAATTTTTGGTTTTCCTTCTTCAAGCCATTTTGCCTGTAATTCCTTAACCTTATCGAGCATTTCACAGGCACAGCGCACCGCATTTTTAGGGTGGTTTTCGTCTTGAATAGGTTCTCCAAAAATAGCCATAACAGCATCCCCAATAAATTTATTAATAACCCCGTTGTGGCGGGTTACGATTGGTTCGATTTCGGTAAAATATTCGTTTAGTATAACCGACACCTCATCAGCGGATAATTTTTCACTCATCGAGGTAAACCCTCTTATATCAGCAAATAGAACTGTTACATTTGCCTTCTTCCCGCCAAGTTTTATTTCATCTATGTTTTTAACAACATTTTTCATAATATCTTCTGATATATATTTACCCATAGCGGTTTTGATCTTTTCTTTATTTTTATCCTCTAATATATATCTGTGCGAATATGCAAAAATCATTGTTATTATTGACATTGATACAGGGGTAATAGTGTTTATTGAGTAGCCGTATCTGTATAACAACGCGCAAAGTGCAATATAGAGAATAAGGATAAGCGTTATCCCTGAAAGAGCGACAAACAGAGAGCAGTTACGTATAATAAAGAATGTAATGAGCATAAGCGAAAATGCTATGGTAATATTTTGCCAGTCTGCAAGTTCATACATAAAATAGTTATGGATATAGTTATCAAGAGTAGTTGCCTGAATATCCAACCCTGAATGGTCATTAGAAACAGGGGTTCTTTTAACGTCAGAAAGCCCTGTTGCTGTCGCTTTCACATTTGCACCAAACATAACTATTTTACCATCAAACTCTTTTGGGTTAATTAGTGGTTTTTTGCCTGATTTTAGTTCTTTATACGAGTCAATAATATCTATTGCTGAATATGTTTTGTGCGAATAACTGCTTCCATGAGAGGTTGGCTTGTAATATCTTAAAAAGGTGTACATGCCTGTTTTTTCTCTGGTAAGCGGAATTTTTATTTTAGAATTTGTACCAATAATGTATTTATCTGTGACGTTCATTTGCTCATCACCGTTGAGATACATATACGCACGCAAAGCGAGAGATGGATAGATAGTTCCTTTGTAGTTTATGGCATTTATTGCAACACGAACATAACCATCACTACCTTTTGCAAGTTTTACTGACCCGACTTTATCAATTACTCTCAAATACTCATCGGGGAACACAACAAGACTGTTAACAGAAAAATCATTTCTTCTGCTTCGGAAATCTTCTATATCAACGCTGAATTTATTTTTAAAGAGTTCGTCATATTTTTTGCCTGCTATTTTGTCGGAATATTGTCTGTTAAACAGGGTCATCCCGACAATTAGGTTGTCAAGTCTTTTAAGTGAATTGAAATACATATTGTCTGTAACAGTGTCTGCTTTTGCGCCGAGGATAGAATCAGACACAACAACTTTTGCGTTTGTGTATTCTTTAAAGTAATCAAAAATAGGGCAGTATAAATCTCTGCGCCAAGGCCATCGGTAACGACCGATAGATTTGTCGTCTATTACGATAAGAACAATATCGTCACTGCCGCATTTGTGGGCGGTAAAGTTCTTAACCATATAATTATAAGTTTTTGGTTCAAAAAATTCGTCAGTTGCCCAGTAAGCGAGCCAAAAGAACAAAAATATTGAAAATACCATTAACAAAAATTTTATGAAACGCATAGATTATCCTCAGTAAAACGAATAATCAACAACAAACACCAAACAGATATTATAAAAAGCCTCTATTCACTATTCACTATTCACTATTCACTAATTAACATTACTATGATACAATGATTAAAGCAAAAGGACAAATTATGAATAAAAATTTAATAAAGATATTATCTGAAGAAAAGTTGTACCCTATAATAAGACAGAGTGACCCAAAAAAGGCTGAGGATATTGCTCTGGCACTGATTGATGGCGGAGTAAAAGTGCTGGAAATAAATGTTGAAAACGCAAAAATTTATGATGTAATCTCAAAAATATCAAAAAAAGCAGATGTATGTGCGGGAAGTATCATAACTACGTGGCAGGCAAACGCAGCCTTTGAGGCCGGAGCAACTATGTTTTCTTCCCCAATATTCCAGATGAATATGGTAAAAATATCAAAGAGTATAGGTGTTCCGTTTATTGCAGGTGCAACAACGGCAAGTGAGGCTTATGTTGCGTGGAAATCAAGAATCCCTTTGATTAAGATTTTCCCTACAACTGCTCTGGGCGGAGTCAGATATATAGAAGATATTTTACGGCAGATGCCATTCTTAAATGTTATGCCTATGGGGAACATTAAATGTGATGAAATCTCTGATTATATAGATGCAGGAGCGATTGCAGTTGGGATTGGTCGTGATTTGTGTGACGAAAAAGTTGAAAAAATATCAGATAAAACTAAAAAATTGATTGAAAAATTAAGGAAATAACCGAGGACAAATGGTAAGAAAATTTTTAATATCAGGATATTACGGATTTGATAATTTTGGTGACGAGGCAATTTTAAAAGTGCTTTTAGACAAACTTAAAGATTGTGAGGTCACGGTTCTGACTGCAAATCCAAGAAAAACATTTGATACTTATGGGGTTCATACAGTTTACACGTTTTCTATCGAACACGTATTGAGAGAAGTTGCAAGATGTGATGTGCTTATTTCAGGCGGAGGCAGCCTGCTTCAGAATGTTACAAGCAACAGAAGTTTGATGTTTTATACGAGTATTCTTAAATTTGCGCAGATTATGAAAAAAGAGATTATTATATTTGCGCAGGGGATAGGACCAATTAAGGGGATGTTTTTGTCTAACTGGACTAAAGGGATATTAAAAAAGGCAAATTATATCTCTGTTAGGGATGAAAAAAGTTTAGAATTTTTGAAAAAATGGAAGATAAAAAATGCCGAGTTGGTATGTGACCCCGTATATAGTTTAGAGGTTAGTCAACCGGAAAGAACGAGCAAGATTGGGGTACAGTTGCGGACTTTTGAAACATTGACTGACGAGTTATTTGACAATATTGCAAAACAGGTCAGAATGAGATTTTACAACCGAGAGATAGAACTTATATCTTTACAAGACGAAAAAGATGTCGGTATTTCGCAAGTATTTTATAACAAAATGAAGCACGCTGATCCTAATTGCAATATAAAAATAGTTAAGGGGTTAAACAATAATGAAATTATCGATCATATTTCTCAATATGACTGTATGATAGGGATGAGATTTCACGCTTGTTTAGTTGCTTTAAAATACGGGGTTAAGACAATGGCG
>CAMHDG010000085.1 GCA_946183815.1 uncultured bacterium
TCTTTTTGCAAATCCGTATTTTCGCCCAAAATCTCTCTTGTATAATATTCGTCAATATTTTCTTCGTTAAATATATAAAAAGATTCAACGTCAGGCATTAGTTTGCAGTATTCGCGTTCATTTATAAATAAAGGTGTAATCTTATGGTGTTTTTCATTTCCTGAAACACCAAAAGCAATTATTTTCTTGTAATGAGTATTATTTATTAGGTGTTTACCGTAGAAATATGCACCATTAACAGCATAATCAGTAACAGCTTTAGTTTCTGTGCTGATTAAATCCTTATCGTCATATTTTACATGTTTTGATAAGTCTGATTTATCTTCAATGACAAGCAGAAAATCACCAACTACTCCTGCGTATTCAGGATAACCAACATTGCCAGTACCCTTTTTAGAAGCGGTCTTCAATGCTTCGTCAACTTCTTTTATTGAGCAACCTTGTGGGTCAAGACATATACCTGCTTCCTTTAACAGGTCATAAACCCATAAATCTGTTTTTGCTTCCTTTTTCGCCATACTCCACCTCATATTAAAAATAACAATTTTTAAATACGTGGGCATTAATAAAAGGATTTAAATTTATATAGACCAAAGGATGTATTTTATTTTTATCGTTCTTTTACCTATGGTTTCTTTGCATCTTTGGGGATTAACCAATATTGTCCGTATTTGAAAGCACCTTCAATTTTGCCTTCATCACAGTATATCTGTACTCGTCTTGGCGAGATTCCCCATTCTTCAGCACAATACTTAACTCTTTTAAATCTATGTAAAATCATTTCCCCAATCAATTTTATGATAAGCCAATATTGCACCTATTTTTGATTCAAGCGTTGCACTTTGTTGATTTGTTCGTGAGAGAACATCATATAACCGGATTCTGTGTACATTGTCGGTTTTAATTTTCCGACTTTTACCCAATATCTTATAGTTGATACAGGTAACTCTACGGCTTTAGCAAACTTGGCAATAGTCATAAGTTTTTCTTGCGGTATTTCATTTTTAGTGTCAAAAATATCAAATATGGTATCAAAAGATTGAGATAATCTTTTAACCATAAATTTAATATAATCATCAATATTGCCTGTTAATTGTGCTTTTTCAATAGAATTTATATAACGCTTTCTATCTCTCGGGCGAATAATAATCGGACAAAAGCCGTTTTGCATAAGTAAAAGATTCATCAATAACCTTGCACATCTGCCGTTGCCGTCAGAAAACGGGTGAATACTTACAAAATCAAGATGGATTTTGATTATATCTTCAATCTTTGTACTGTTTTTATATTTACCCCAAAATTCTTTCATTAAATCGGGAACTTTCATCGGGTTAGGCAATATTACTCGACTTCCCGAAATTCTAACCGGACAATTCCTGTAAAAACCTGCATTATAATCATCAATTCCCGATAATAATTTTTTATGAATATCAAGTACAACGGTTTCATTTATTATCGCTTTTGATTTCAAAATATCAATTATATAATCAAAGGCTTTAGCGTGATTTACTGCTTCCTGATAATGCACAAAAGGCTTAGAAGATGATGTTATATCTTCTTCAATAACAAGTCTGGTTTCTTTTCTTGTTAAAGTATTACCTTCAATATTGTTTGAAGTGTACGCAAGTTCTGATTTAAGCCATTTATACAGTTGTTCTTTGCTTTTATTGTCGCTAAAAAGTTTTTTAAATTTATTTCTTTTACTCGCAATCTTTGATAATAGTGAATTTATAGAGTTGTCCATTTACAACCTCATAGTTTATAGTTTGCATTTTTTTAAGTATAAACTATAAACAAGTGTTTTTCAATAGATAATTACTTAATAGTTTACAGTTGTTAATATTTCAAACTATGAAGTGTAACTAAAACTCAAACAAAAAGCGGATTATAAAAAAAATTGCAAACTGTCTGTTTCTTGATTTTGGGTTCGCTAAAAAATAAAACTGCGAATAGATAAAAGCCCAGTCAGGAAAACCATAATCAGATTTTCCGGTTCGTTTCCCGCCAGCACCACCATGAAAGAGTCATACTAATTGTTCATATATGTCAACCTGCAAGCTTTTGTGTAATACATTCAACCTCTACTCAAAGAACCCATAAGTAATTCCGTTTTGGGCATTTTTCCATGCCTGTTGCATTTTGGCTCTGTGGCGTGCATCTTTTTTACTTGCAAATTTAGACAGAGTTTCTATATAGTGTGGTCTTGCGATTGTTAAGGCTCTGTCTCTTTCCTGTTGATTTAAATTCTCTGTTGACATTATTACACGATAAACATTGCGTTTTTTTAGTCCTCTGTTCCCTGTTTTCAGAACAGTATGTGCAGCCGCTGATGCGTAATCACCTTTTGTTAAATCGTCTTTTATCATCATTGTTGGCGAACCCCTACGGCTGAATGGTTCAACACCCTTATTAAACACAATATCTATTATTCCTGTTTGAACTGACCTTGGCGCACTGTTAAACAGTGATTTTCCCATATAAACTATTGCATCTAATTTTGCATCTAAAATATCTTGCGCCAACAACTCATAAGCCTTTTCCTCACTTATCCTTGTTATTCCGTTTTTGATAATTTGTCCGTCAACTCTTCCCGTATGACCAAAACCAATCGTAGGACATCCGTTTGGGTATTCTTTGCTTTTGACTCCGTCTGATTTGCATACTAAATCAGGTTTTTGATGTCTGCCTTCTATGCATATCAAAATATCATTTATATAATGTCGGTCTATCCCTGTTGTATTAACAACATCCTCAAAACTTTTTACACTTCCTGAATTTACCACATATCTTTCAGGAATTTTGATAACCTGCTCTGCCGGAACAGGTTTTGTGAAATCTATATCAGGGTTTTCTATCTGTAATCGGTATAAAGAAACCCCGTTTGCTGATGCAATAACATTCCCCCTTTGACTTGCACCTTTTGGCACTACATATTGTGTGGCGTGAGCATAAGAAATATTATTGCCTGATATTAAGTGTCCGCAATTATTTACAGTCGGACTATATATTCTATCAACCGGCTTGACAGATTGTGCCCTCGCTATATTCCTGTTTGAATTGATAGAATTTTTTACAGTTTTTTTCTTTGTTTTGGTTTGAGCAGGCCGGTTACTAAACTTTATTCGGGAAGAATGTTGTTGTAAATTGTTTTGGGTTTCGCTAACCTTAACCTTTGTAAAACCGTTTCTGCCAAAAAATTCTGCAATATTTTTTACTAAATCAAGGCATTTTTCATTATTTATATTATTAAAATGAAATGCATCAACACTCTTAACAACAGGCATTATCGGTTGATGAAGAATTTGTTTTGCAGGTTGTCCGCACGATGACAATGCCACTGCACTTATCAATAATTTGTTGGTTAGATTGACTTTCATTAAGACCTCTTATTTGTTTTAAACCATCTAAAAAAATTTGTTGCTAATCCAAAATTTTTTATCATTATTTTTTATACTTACATCAAAACACCCTGAAACTCGTTTCAGGGTGTTTTAAAATTTATAATTGTGTATGAATTTACTCTTTATGCTGCTTTTTTCTTAAACGCATAATCTAAATATTCGCCATCTTCATAGTCAGTTTCATCGTAACCACTTGTAAAACTTTCCACAATCCAGTGAGGAATATTTTTTATGCGTTCTATAATTTCTTTAAAATTGAATGCGTGCGCAAAAAATTCTGCCGGCTTGCATAAATAGTATATTATGTTTAGAACCACTGTAATAGCATAAAAAGTTAATTTGTTCATATCTCTTTCCTCTCTTTAATGGTAAAATTATATCAAATTTTTTTGACGACTTGAACACCTAAAACTAATGAATTTATCATATAAATATATGATTTTTATAAAAATTTCCGATTAATGAAACATATCCGATATACAAAACTATTAGGAGTCTGTGAGGCTATAAATAGTTTGAAAATCCTTATCCTACAAGGGTTTCAAAAATAAAACTTTACAACATATAATAAAAAGTGTTAGAATAGTGTAACAAATTAGACGATGGCCAAAATAGGAGAATGAATTATGTCAAAAACTTTGGTAGCATATTTTTCTGCAACAGGTATTACAAAAGCAGTAGCGAAAGATATTGCGGAAATCGTAAAGGGTGATATTTACGAGATTAAGCCTGAAATACCTTATACGAATGCTGATTTAAACTGGATGGATAAATCTTCAAGAAGTACGGTAGAAATGGATGATAAGTCATCTCGACCTGCTATTGTGAATGATAATGCAAAAATTGAAAACTATGATACCATCTATTTAGGTTTTCCTATTTGGTGGTATGTTGCACCTACTATTGTTAACACGTTCCTTGAAAAATATGATTTTTCTAACAAAAAGATTATTCTTTTCGCTACGTCAGGTGGTAGCGGGTTCGGTGGAACAATAGAATATTTAAAGAAAAGTGTTTCCGATTCAACAGAATTTATTGAGGGTAAATTATTAAATTACAGTCCGTCAAAAGAAGAAATCAAAGAATGGATTGATTCTTTACCTGTAAAAGTATAGGAAATATTTTTAAACAAAAAATATAAAAAACACAAAAACTGACCTTAAAATAAGGTCAGTTTTTATAATTTATCCTTCCTACACATTAGTAAATCGGTTTATCAGAGCCGTTGCCCTGACTTACACCGAAGCCTAAAATATTTTTAGCAAAGCCGTAGAGTGCGTATAAGCCCAACGCACCACCTGCAACTTTTGAAGAGGTTTTGCCCTTAGTTGCAATGGCTGCAACGGATAAGGCGACAGGCAACAAATCGCCGAATAACATTTGAGTTGCACCTTTGACATAACCTATACCTGCGTTAAAGAACCCTCTGACGTTATTCCGAAGTTCCATCCCAAAGATTCCGTCTTTCAGATTTGCGTTGAACTGGCTTGGGCTTGTCATGTTTCTGGAATTGTCAAACCAGTCTAAAGCGGCATTTGCATTCCCTTTTGCCACCTCAATTTTTGATTTATAAATACCTTGTTTATGTGCATCATACAGGCATATCCCTATACCTGCCGCACCTGCTGCTTTTATTCCGTATTTTAGTAATGTTTGTCCTATTGTCATGATATAACTGTTCCCCCTGATGTTACAGGTGCATTAACAACTGTTGTTTTTGTATCAATATTAACCATTGCTAATCGTGCTTCGTCCCTATGTCTGTCTATTGCTTGCGGGTCTTGCATAATTGAGTTTAATATTGCTTTTGTATCTTTATTCCCTGTTGCCATGTTTGTATTGATTAAATCAAGAGCATGACTTCTTACTGATTTGTCATAAGGGTTTAAAAGCATTTTATTAAGAAGTATATTAAGACCTTCGTCATTACCTCTTGTTACATCTTCCCCAAACAATTTTACCACAGTATTTGCGGCATTCGTTCTTAAAACTGAACTATCACTGTCTAAACTTTGGTCTAAATTTTTAATCAATTCATCTGTTAAGACCGTAACACGTTTTTTGATAGTGTTATGGTTTGTTGCATAGTTGTTCATATAGTAACCTGCAGGATAGCAAGGTGCTCCGCCGCTGAATGTACAATTAGGCATTTTTTCTAAAAATTGCTGGCGTTCTTCAGGTGTGAGTTTAGATACATCTACTGTATTACAATAGATTCCTACGCCTGCGTAATTATTTGGATTGTTTCCTACAGAATTAACCATACATCTAACCTTTCATGTATATAAAGTAAAACGTGGGTATAAAATTGCTACATGTTTAAGAAATGTAAAAATTTGCCTCAAAAGTAACAAAAATCTTGTTTACAGGGGTTACAATAGTTATAGAAAACTCGAGTGTAGAAGGAGGCAATTTAATGTCTTTATATATCAATCAAATAACTAACAATCAACTAACAACGGATAGACAGAGAGCAAGAGCGGCAGAATTTGTAAACAGAAGTGATAAAGATGTTACTCACATGGCAACAAGAAGTTATAACATCGCTCACAGGGATGATAACAAAAAATTCGTAAAGAATTTAAAAACAACTATTTATGCACTTCCTGCGGCTGCTGTTGCATCAGATTTGATTTTGAAAAAAGGAATTAAACCATCAATGAAAAATGGTGCATACTGGGGTGTCGCAGTCGCTGCTCCTGCTATCGTTTCAGGTGTAAGCAAAGCATTTTCTAAACCAAATGAGTTTGGAAAAAAAGAAGAGAACTTATCTTTTGGCTCTCATTTGGCTCTTACTTTGGGAACTTATCTTGCAGGCAGTTTTGCTTTAGATAAATTATCTCAAAACAAAACCGTAAATAAAGTCGTAGATACAGTAATTGATGGAATTAAAGATACCGCAGGTAAGATTAAAAATGAGGTTAAAATTCCTGAGAGTGTAAGCCAAAAATTCGCAAGTATCAAAAGTGCAATAAAAATGCCTGAATTTGCAAAACCTGTGACGGATAAAATAGCAAATTCTCAATTCCTTAAAAACATGGGCAAAGATACATTAAACCTTGGTAAAAAGGTTATAAATCACGCTCCCGGAATTATGGCATTCGGCATGTTAGGTGCAATTATCGGGCATGGAATTAAACAGGGTTCAGCGATTTCTGCTAACAAAAACGCTATTAAAAACGCTCAACTTGAAACCGCAAGAAACCTGATAAATTCTTATCAACAAGAAAATCAGGCACTTAAACAAGCACAAACAGAAGAAGTATAATTGACTTGTTTTTGAATTTTGTTAAGTATTTTTTTGGATGTTAAAGCAAGTTCAGCATGCCACATTTGAGTATCAAGACCTTGAAACAAGTTTAGGGTGACAACTTTAGTCTTGTGTAACATGACATATTGTTGTTAAAATTAATA
>CAMHDG010000086.1 GCA_946183815.1 uncultured bacterium
AGGGGCTTTTAACGATTTATATATTTACCCCCGCTAAACAATAATTTACAGTGACTAGGTGATTAAGTGATTAAGTGACTAAGCAAGCCGATTTTTAATCGGCAATAATACTTTGGCTTTTAGCCAAATTCTTAGTCACTCAGTCACCTAGTCACTTAATCACTTTTGCAAATATCGGCTCACTACGTTCGCCTCTAAATAATAATTTACAAACCCTTGCTAAACAATATTTATATCATAAAATAATAAATACGAGGAAATGGAGTGGATATCTCCAACTCTGCCGGAGCCGTAAAAGTCGGAATACTCGCTATTTTGCAGAATTTCGCAGCAAAATTCTGTCAGGGAACAACTATTACGAGGTAAAAATGACAGCAAGTGTATCAGCAGTTGGTGCTGTAAAAGCAGGTTTATGTCCGCATGGGCTTCCACCGGGGGCGTGTCCTATCTGTTCAGGTATGGGCGGAGGCTCTAAAGTTCAGACTGCAGATTTTTCCGCTAAACCGGGAGAAATGAGTTGGAATGAGTGTGCTGCTATCGGTGCGTTTCTTAAATCTTTGCAAAATGCAAGAATGGCTAAAGAAGCAGATTTTCAGCAAAGATTGATTAATATTGCTCAATTTGAAGCAAATATGACTAAATCTGCCGAAAGACTTAATCAGTTTATTCAGACTATGAGCCAAAATGTATTCACAAAACCGCTTGCGGTTGTCGCCCAAAAAGTTTTGTTACCCGTTATAAACGGAATGAAAAATTTACCTGTTAATGTCTTGAACACGTTAGCAAATGTTGCGAATAAATTAGCAGATATTTCCGATAAACTTACCGCAGTTTATGGCGAACTTAAAGCCGCTATCAATAAAAAGGTTTCCGATTTTGCTAAAGTTATAAAACGTAAAATAAAATCAATTTTCAATATCTTTATGGCAGATAATGAGGGTGATGAAAACGAAATTATGGTTGCCTTTGAAAAACAACTCGATAAATTGAAAGGACTACTCGAAAAAGTATCCGAAAAATTAAAAAAAGATGTTGAAAAATCTGTTGAGGATGAACTCAAAAAAGCAAGTTAAGGTAAAGGGGTAAATATTAAGGGGTAAATATTAAAGGGTATATTGTCCTCTTTAACTCTAAAAAAAACATAAGGAAAAATAAATGTTAATAACAAATGATTTAGAAAGCCAACGAATAAAAAGAAATTTGACACAGACTCAAAAACGTGCAGCAGATTCCGTAAAAGAGGGAGTTTTGGTTAATTCAAACCTGCCATTAAGTGAATCTTATAACTCGCTTTTGATAGCAGACAGGGTAGAATTACCCGATAAATTGTACGAAAAGAATACAAACAAAGAAAAAGGACTCTTGCCTATTGCTCTTTCAACGATCGGGTTTATGGCTGGACTTACGGGAATAACAGCAATTATCGCAAAATCTGCAAAAGATGCTGTTGATGTCGATTTAGCAAAAAAATTGCCATCTTTAACAAGAAATGTTTGTATAAATAAGGAAATGGATCAGGCGATATACAGGCTTGTGGCTAATCCTAATAAGAAAACCGCCATGGCTGCGGCAGGGCTTGGGGTTTTGAGTTCCATGGCTTTTATGGGTAAAACATTCTGCGAAGGGTTTAGAGATGTTTGGGTTAAGAAAAAAGAGGCAGATATTCACAAAGATTTGCAGGAAAATTTGATTGAGGTGGAAACCCAATCGTTTTCGGGAAAAATGCAGATAATAAGAAATATGTTATCTGAAAAAGCAAAAGAGTTTAGCGGTGCGTTAATGCCTGAAACTAACGAGGCTTCAAAAAATAGTTTTAACAGCCACAGAATTAGTTTTACTTCGATGAGAACAGAAAAGCAACCTGAAAAGCAAAAAAACAGTTTCCTTAAAAATCTGGGATATTTGGCACTTGGAGCAGTATCAACCGCATCAATTATCGGTTTAGGCTACGCTTCTATGAAAAATTTAAGAGCGGGTAATAATGAGATGAAACGGGGGCTAAATAAGGTTAAAGATGTTATATCCGAAATTGCGGATAATATAGGAAAGCGTACACCCGATGAAATGGGTCAGGAAAATATGGAAATGGCAAACAAAATGGATAAGGAAAAAATATCTAATTTGTTTGTTGATATCTCTGCTGATGCTGATTTTGTAACAGAAACGGCTAACCGTATGAAATGGGAAAATGATGAGGAAAAACAAAAGTTTATAAAAGATAATCTGTTTAATATAAACAAGTCAACAGAGCGTGCAAACAGTGCTCTTGGTGGGTCAGGTCAGGACAGGAATACTTTTTATTCTCACGTTTCTGATTATAAAGCCTTTTTCTATAATTGGCTTATTGACTCAAAGAACGAGCAGTTTAAAAATTTGTTCTTTGGTATAACAGGCGCTACGGCAACGGCTTATTTAGGTGAGTTGTCCATTGGTGCGGTAAAAGATGTTCAGGTAAAAAAATATAATGCCGAAACGGAATTAAATCTTCAGAAACGACTTGTTTCAACGGAATTAAGAAATTTTAAATCTAAAAAAGATGCATCAATACAACCATTGTGTGACGAGTTTTACCGTCAAAAGAAGAACGGAAAATCGAATGAGGAATTAAAGGTTGTAGCGGACAGTATTCTTAATGAGATTAAGAATGGTGCACCATACGTTTATAGTTAACACTCTGTATTCCCTCGCCCCTTGTGGAGAGGGTAAGGGTAAGTGGTAAATATTGCAGAAACAGGAGTATATGACTTTATCAATAAATAATAATATAAATATACAAATGCCGACTCAAAATCGAAACTATTGCAAGTTCGATAATATTAAGGTGCTGTATTATTTACAGAAAAAAGAGGAGGCTCTGCCGTTGCTTGATAAAACTCTTAAATCAACAGATGATGAAAAAACGGTTTGTGAGGCTTTGTATATTGCTGACAGGTTGATTGAGAATGGAGTTAATGGGGTAGATAAGATGTATCCGACATTTGCAAGGTTCAACGATACAAAATCCCAAAATATTCAGACTTTTTTGGCAGGTATATACCGTAAAACAAAAGTCCCCGATGCATTCGGACCTTTATGCAAGATGTTAATTCAAAACTCCATAAACCCGCCAAAAGAACCTCAACCATTTGACCCCAACGAAGAAATCGGCGGTGCTATTTTAGATTATTTAGTGTAAGGTGTTATTTTTTTACTTCTTTTATACAAAAACATGCCTGCACCGATTATCAGGACTAGAGATATTATTATTGGGAATGGTATTCCAAACACGTATTTTACGCAATCTACACGCAGTGCCTCTGTGAAAATTCTTGCAACGGAGTATAAGATTAAGTACCATGCTGTAATAAAACCGTAGTGTTCTTTATGTTTCGGCAGAATTATTTTGTATAGAATTATAAAAATAACTATATTTAACAGAGATTCATACAAAAATGTAGGGTGAAAATATTCATTATTAAAATATGCATCGGGTCTGAATGGTTTTGCGATGTACATTTTCCATGGTAGGTCGGTTGGCAGTCCGAAGGCTTCCGAATTAAAGAAGTTCCCCCATCTGCCTATTGCCTGTGCTATCGGTAAACCCATTGCACATATATCAAAAAGTTTTAATATATCCATTTTTCGTCTTTTTGCTTCGTAATAAACAACGCAAGCCCCTGCTATCAGTGCTCCGTGTATAGATAGTCCGCCCTCTCTTAACGCAAATATTTCCAAAAGATGCTCTGAATAAAAATCCCAGTTTAAGATACAATAATATACTCTTGCCCCAACTATCCCCCACAATACCACGTGGGTTGCTATATTGGGAATGACGCAATATAAGGTATAGTGCTTTATCGCTACCCAATTTGCAATTACTATTCCGACAAAGATTGCAACGGCAAGAATTATCCCGTAATAATATATCGGGAAACCTCCAATGCTAAAATATGATATTTCGGGCGGGGTTAGCATTATATTCCCGATCCTGTATAACCCAACTTAACAAGCACTTTTTCCATCTCTGCTATGTGAGAATTAATCTCCTCTGCCCTTTGAGTTGAATTTATCATTTCACAATATTTTTTATAATTTCCGATTGAAACTAAATATCCTTCAATCATTTGTTCTTTTATAGTTTCTGATATGTTTTTGTAAGTATCAGAACTCGGTACGTTTGCGGTAACCTCACCATCTTCTCCTGTGGTGATAGAAGATGCATCAATTCCGATAAGTGAATCTGCCTGATTTTCCTGAGCAACAGCGAGAGTGTAATATGTGTTTGCATATTTTGAGTTCAACTCTATCGCTCTGTTTAATTCCGTAATGGCTTTTGGATATTGTTTTGCATTAATATATGCTACCCCTAAATTATAGTGGGTTTCATATATGGTTGAATCTAATTCAATACTTGATTCTAATCTTTCGATTGCAGAATCGTAGTCCCCTTTGTCCATATACGATTTGGCAGCGTTGTTTAGTTCCTGTACTGCCATATTATTTATACATGCTGTGGATATTACAGCAACAAATAATATTGTTACAATAAATATCGCCTTTTTCATTTTCTATCTCCGTTAGGGTAAATATGTTTTACCCGTTCTCTTCCCTATTAAAAAGGTTTTGTTTGATTAAGTTTCATTCTTAATTCTCTAAATCTAGCAATATCATCCTGACTTCTGCCTGATTCTTTGAATACAGCCTGAGATGATGGGTGAACCATCAATACGTAATCCATGTGAATTTCCAAGAAATTGTATCTTCTTGGAGGTTGTTTTGAGTTCCTTGAATAGATTTCTGCATTTGTTACTGCAAGAAATCTTCTTTCTCTGTCATTTAGCAAATCTGTAAGTTCTCTGTTTGTGTTCGTGTATTTTGAAACGTGAACTGTTCCTTTTATATCGTGATCTGCTGTTAATATGCTTACCTCTATAGGTATAGTGTCGTTATTTTTTGCCATAATAATAGTTCCTCTTTTTTAAATTCTATACTAATTTTAAAATAAAGTCTAGTAGTTAATTTATTTTAAAAGAGATTAAGGAAAATATCCTTAATCTCTTTTTTGTATTATTTTTATTGTAATATTATGTTCCGGCTTATAAATGTATTAATTCTTTCAAGCAGTTTCTTTCCGTACTCTAACGGAGTTATTGTTGGGGTAACGACATCTTCATTTGTTTCAAACCCTATTTTTTCCATTTTGAATTTTTCATTTACGATATGTTCTGTTTTATGGCTAAAATTATAAACATAAGGGTTATTCTTTACGTAATCTATGTTCATATTTATTTTTGTATTATTATCCCCGATTTTCTTTCCGATTTCCTGTAATTCTTTTATTCCGTTTTCATTCAGTAATGTCGGTTTTGCTTTTATGTTTACCATTGCCTTAAAATTAGGCGAATAATTAGTGTTATCTACTCTGTTAATTTGCATACACAATACCCCACATTTGATATAAAAATTGTATCATTACAAAATTTGAATGCAATATCAATTAAACGGAATGTGATTTTCCATTTTATATATTAGTTCGTAGGTATAATCTTTTCCAATAATAAATGGCAGTTTGTTTCTGTAATAGTTGTAAAGTTCTTTATTGTTAAAAACATCAATAGCATAAGCGCCAATATTTTTTATAACAATTTTAAATTTATCTTCTTTAGATAATTCAAATTCTGATAAATTGTCTAAAACCTGATTAAATACGATATTTGCATCATTAAGCCAGTGTTCGTCAGTTGTCATAGTAACAGAATTTGCTCTTCTTAACCAGTAATAATGTGCGTCAGGAGTTGTTACCAGTTTATTTGCCTTATAAAAGATATTGAGTGCAAACACATTGTCCTCATGGATAACCCCTTCGGCAAACCTTATACTTTTGTCATTTTGGACAAGTTCGGTTTTATATATTTTATCCCAACAAGTAAAACATTTAAGAAACGGGTATATGTTTCCTATTCTCTCAAGAGTTGTATAAGGATATTCCAGCACCTCAACGATTTGTCTTTCTTCGTTTAAAATAACAGTCGTTCCCATTGATATATCGGCATTGTGTTTTATTGCATTATTGTATAGTTTTTCGTAATAATCTTTATTTATACAGTCATCCGCATCTACAAAACCGATAAATTCTCTTGTTGCTTCTTTTATTGCAATATTTCGGTTATATCCAGCCCCGCAACCATCTATTCCGTATATTATTTTTGCATTTTGAGTTTTTGCAAGAAGTTCTTTTAATACGTTTTCAGAGTTATCAGAGGAATTTTTATCAATAACAAATATTAACTCTAAATCTTTAAATGTTTGTAAAATCAGAGATGCAACACAGGTTCGTAAATATTTTTCTGCGTTATAAACGGGAATAATAACACTAATACCTTTTTGTAACGTCATAATTTGTCCTTACAGGTTACCTGCTTCAAGATTTAGCAACCATTCTTTTTTATCAGTACCGCCGGAATAACCTGTCGTTGCCCCATTTGAGCCTATAACTCTATGGCAGGGAATAATTATCGGAACAGGATTTTTGTTGTTAGCACCCCCAACGGCTCTTGTTTTCTTTTCATCTCCTATTGCGAGTGCAATATCTTTATAAGAACGGGTTTCTCCGTAGGGAATGTTTAACAATTCAGACCATACTGTTTGCTGAAAATCTGTACCTGACGGGTTAAGTGGAAGGTCAAATTCTTTTCTTTCTCCGTTTAGATATTCGCATAACTGAACAAACCCCTCTTTTAAAAT
>CAMHDG010000087.1 GCA_946183815.1 uncultured bacterium
TTCCGTTTCGGCAGGTTTAAATTCTTCATTCGGAAATGTTCTGTGTTTTATTAAAATTGACATATCAGCAGGAGTGTTAGGGGTTTTTATCGCTTCTCCGCTCAAGGCTAAACCTTTGTTCACTGCTTCGTTAAATTCATCAATATCTTTGCTTTTTGAGTCGTTAGACATTGTATATTTTAGTTTTATTTCTTCGCATTTTCTTATATTTTTTTCTGCTTTATCCACGTCTATATATGTTTCCAGTGTCGGTTTTTTCTTTAATATTTTGATATTGTTTATACCTGTAAATGAAACTGTCACATTCTATATAAAGCATCGAGAACAAAAAATTTGCTAGGGGTAGGGGTAGGGGTAGGGGTAAATATAGGGGGTAAATATTAAATTTTGTGGTTTAACGTATATAAAATTTATCGAGGTTGGTTAGGTCAGTGGGCGGATAAACATTTGTGTATATTAGGGATACTCTTTTGAAAGAAAGGAGTAAAGTATGAATTTTAACCCATTAAAAGAAAAAGGATTACCTTTGGAAAAACAAATCAGAACATGGCACGATATTGCCCACAGAAAGTTTAACAAAAATGATGTTAATTGCTATACAAGAACAAGACAAATATTAATGAATGGTATAGAGGTTGAAGCATGGAATTTTAAACACAATATGGCTCGTGTTTGTAATCACGAGGACACATTAGAGTTTTTAGCCCAAACAAAAAGGATAGAAGATGCTCAACAAAGTACGATAAACTGGCTTGCACCATCAGACCAGTCAGTATTGGAAACAACTCTTGGTTATGAACAAGTGGCAGTCGATTTAACTGCTTGGCTCGCTCAAAATGAGCCTGACCCTTATGTAAAAGAAACTTTTGACTTTGGCTTATTGGAAGATTTTGACCATTTATACAGGTATGCTCAATGGGCTTATATGGTCCATGGAATAGAGCCTGATGATATTGTTCAACACCAAACAGATGTTATGATTGGCAGACCAACTCAACATCATCATAACTGTAATATTTTGCGTTTAAGACGTGCTTACGATAAATCAAAGGCAAGCCCGCAAACAAAAGTGAATATCTTAACAGTATTATCAGGTGAGCAACAAACTCATAACTATTATGGTGAACATGGGTTTGAATACGGTAATGAACTTTTAAGAGAAACTTATGCAGAAATAAAAGATGTGGAAGAAGAACACGTGACAATGTATGAATCTTTGATTGACCCTACAGAATCATTCTATGAAAAGTTGCTTATGCATGAATTTACTGAGGTTTGTACTTATCATAACTGTATGGAGGACGAACTTAATGACGATATAAGGGCAATTTGGGAACAGTTCCTTGATATAGAGATAAATCACCTTAAAACAGCATCAGAACTCTTTAAAAAATATGAAAAACGTGACCCTGAAGAAATTATTGGGGAAACGGTTGTTCATCCTTGTCATTTTGAATCACAAAAAGAGTATGTTTCAAAAGTGTTAGAAAAAGAGGTAGATAAACGATTGGCAAAAGATAAAGGATATCAGTATATTAAGGATATTCCTGATGACTGGGCAAGTTATAAAATTCAGGATATATCAGGAAAAGACGGTGCTCCGTCAGAAAATACTATTCGTTCTATTGCGGTTCAGCAGGGTAAAGATATTGTTGTTACCTCTGATAAGATGAGGGATAAAATTCCTGAACTGATGGAGCGAGGCTTGCAGGAAAAATCTCTTGCACCTGATACTGTTAAGGTTGATGAATACAAAAAATATCATAAATAGTTGAGTTAGAGAATATCGGGGTTTACTTGATATTCTCTATCTTTTTACGTGCTCAAAATCGTGATAATCTTCCGGTCTTGAATACTGGGTAACTCTTGATATTGTAAAACCACCCTCAACATTTGTGATAATCCTTTTTGTCCCTTCCGGAAAATTAAGTATAGGTTTGTTCCTGTAACTCATAAGTACAGGTTTTATTTGTTTTATTGCGTAGTTATTATACATTGGATTTGGTGACCATACTTTGACATTAGACATATTGCCGAACTTATCAACAGTAAACGAAAACTTAAAAACAGTTCCTAAAGGTGCTAATACATTAGCATCTCTCATAACCTGATTTTGCAGTCTGCTTCTCCATCTGTTCCATGCTATTATTTCTTCTTGTTCGGTCAAAACAGGTCTTGTTGTTCTGTTTTCTATATTTTGAGTTGGGTTTACATTAACGGTTTTTTGTTGAGGTAATTGTGTCCGGGTTTGAGTTTTTGGTTTTTGAACGGTAGGTTCTGTTTTATTAGTAACAGGTTTTTGAGTCTGTTTTGTCTGTTGTTGAACCTTTTTAGGTGCGGGTTTAGTCCCTGTTGCCTGTTGTCTTGTCATTTTTACAGGTGTTGTTGGCTGACTATATTGATTTACCTGAACAGAGCGTGTTTCCATAGGTTGAGAAGATATATTGATATTCCCCCCGTTGTTTGTGTCAACAGGTGTAACCGGAGGTTGTGCCTGCGGAGTGTCTATTTCTACAAAACCGTATTGAGAATCTGTAATTATAGCCTGTTTATGCATCTCCGGTTTTGAGATGGATATAAACAAACTTATAATCAATAATATTGCAATATATATAATATTTTTCATAACTACTTATCTATTTTGGCAATTAGTTCTTCTGATGCGTAAATGTCAAATTTTGTCTGACTTAACATATAAGTTTCTGCAATTAACAATGCAGTAGGAACTAATGCTGCGATAACACTTAAGAATATCCCTTGCAGGTCACCGCCAATTTCTGTGAAGAAATAAGAGGTGTTCATAGTAAATTCAATAAGAATAATAGCACAACCTATAACTAAAGAGCGATTTTTTTCGCTTTCAAGTTTTTTGATACCTTGAAGCCCGAAAATATCCACCCCATGAGCAAGGTAGTTACTAAAACCGTCTTGTTTTATAACATTAGAACCTTGAATTTTTCTTATGGTAGAAAAGGCGTTAACAAAAGCAAAGAACGCAAAGATAATCATAAATGTTGCTAACACCAAAAATACAGGGCTAAATCGTAACCCCGAAACTCTTATCCAGCCTGCTGCCTCAGGGAAACACATTGCAAGTGTATTAGACACCCCGTATGCTAAAAATGGTGCTGTGATAAAGCCTAATACCATTTCTCCAACTGATTTCAGTTGCAGATTAAATAATTTATCTTTTATATTTGCTAATTTTGTATTACTGATTGAGTTAATATATTTTTCTATCCATTGTCTGTATTCGTTCAGAACGACCTCAAAATCTTCTCTGTATTCGGTTTGGTCAAGTGTGAAGGAATAATTGTGACCTGTGTATTTAAAGTATCCGCAAGCCATTGCAACTATTATTGTTAAACCTACAAAGAACATTGCTACAAGTATTGCAAAGATTGGGTTTATATTTATGTAGTATAACAAATTAATAATATAAATCCCTGTGAAGAAAATACCTGTTGAGATTAGCATAAAATGTTGTGCCGTAACCGAGGTTGCGGTAGGTTTTTCTTTGTTTTGGAAATATAGATAAACCCCTTGTTTAAGAATTAAGCAAAGTCCGTACATTACAACCGTAAATGCAACCAGTAGTTTTATATTGGTTGGAAGATGGATAAAATTCTTTGTTTCTTCTATCTCTAACCCTGTTAAATAATTTGATACCCCAAAAGCCGTAACAAGTGAGGTTAAAACCATTGCTATATGTAAGAAAACGGATGCTCTGTAATTAAGCGATAATTTTGCTTTCAAATCATTAATTATGTGTCCCGTTTTCTTGATTACATTAACTCTCGCTTTTTCAATATCTGATTTTTTTTGTTCAAGTGCACTAACTTCATAGTTTTGTTGTTCCGTTATTTTTACGGAAATAAATTCATCATTTACGCCTGACATCAGTTTGCAAACTTTTTCTATTTCAATTCTTTGAGCAAGAGGTTTTCCTTTGAATAAAATTTGCTGATTATTAAATGTGTTTAAAAGCGAGCATTTATTTGCAGAATTGTCGCATTGTAGTGTTAGTACAAGTTCAAAGCCCATATCTACGACAAAATCGCAACTCGGATTTGAGCCAATGTTAATAATTTCTTTGTCTGTAAAAGTTTTTTCATTGTTTTTAGATGTCAGTGTAATTATCATATTTTTTCCTTTACTTATTTTATACTCTTTTTTTTTGGATGGGATTTATTTTTTATACATTTACCCCTTTACCCCTTTACCCCTTTACCCCTTTACCCCTTTACCCCTTTGCTTAATCTTATCTGCCGATAGCGTTGATAAATTTGCGTAAGGATTTATCTACATTTTGTTCGGGTGAAACAATAAGTTTATCTTCCCCCATAATATAGTTTAGTTTTTCTTTTACCATATCAAGTTTTTGTGGGTGAGCATATAAGAACATAAGTGCTAAATCAGGAGCGTATTTTTGAACATTCTTGATATTTTGAGGGAGCGTATTCCAGTCGATTTGTTTTCCTGTTGCACCTTCGTTTTCTAAATCTCCAATAACAACTACCGCAGGAACATAGCCTGACTTTTTCATTGAAAGAGCATAAGAGAGAGCCTTTTTAAGACCTTCTCCGTAAGCAGTTCCCGTATCATTAGGAGCATATTGAGTAAAAGCCTCCATTGATTTGGTTATACCACTTGTGTTTTGAGGTGTGCCTTCGTATATTATATATGCATCTTGTGATACTTTTATAATTTTTATTTGATCCTCCGGATCGAGTTGGGCACATATTTGTTTTAAGAATTTTTTTTGTGCGGGTAATTTTGCCTGATTAGAGGCAGAGGAATCAACCACAAACATTACTGCAGCAGGATGAAAATCGTCAACTTTAATATTCTTGACCCCTGCCCATAAAAGTTTTATTACCACACACGTTAATAGAATTATTATACCTAAAATTATTAATCTTTTATTCATTAGTCCCTCTGTAATAAATATTATAAAATCTTCCTTTATTATAATACCATAATATTATTCGTATGGCACAACTTCAACGGGTTCAATTAATCTTACGATAACAACACGACCTGCAGGGACTTCTGCACTTTCGCCTTTTGTTGCAACAGCCTTCATCATACCTCCGGCAGCCCCTACTGCTGCACCTACGGCAAGCCCGCCAACTACGTTGCCTGATGTTGCTGTTGTTAATGCGCCGATTGCAAGACCGATAAGCGCACCTACTGCTACATTCCCTGCAGTTTTTAAGGCTCTATTCCCTTTTACATCTATATAAACCTTCGTTGCTGTCAGTCTTATTCTGTCACCTGCAGGTGTCATAACCTCGTCAAAGGTCATTGCAAGTTTCCCGTTAGCGTAGGCATAGCCTGCTTTTTTTATATCGGTTGCTCTGCCGTAAACTACACTGCCTTCCGGTGCAATAATGCGACCGTTGTATATCCAGTCCTTGTTTAGAACCGCTGCTATTGTGTCATTTTCTGTAAGACTTTCAGAGTTTATTGATGATTGCAGTTGAGCCTCAAACTCTTGACCTTGCGGTACAACAATAACTGTTCCTGTCATTGCTCTTTCTTCAGGCTGATATATTTCCTGCGGTTCGTACGGTTGAGGTTTTACCATATCTTTTCGTTTTGTTTTTTCGAGTTTTGGACCTGATTTTATCTCTTTTGCAGCGTTCTTTTGGAGTTGTTCTTTTGTTGCCATTTCCTGACGGGTAAATTCCTCTTGTGCCTCATCACTAAAATCGTAAAAGGTATCATCTTCCGCAAACGCAGGTAAGGTTTGCATTGATATTGTTAATACTGCTATTATCAGGCATAAAATCTTTTTCAAATTTTGTCTCCTGCTCAAATTCAGACTATTTGAATAAAACATTTATGGTTTCTTTAGTTTCAAATGTTACGTAACCTACTACTGCACGTTTTTTAGCCGTATTGGTTTTTAAGAATACTGTAAAGTGTCCAAAAATACCTGTATTTGCACTGTTAGCGGTACGTTTAAGATTAATTATATCAATATAATCTATTTTATTCAAGTCAAAATCTTTGTTTCTCTCTTTTACTAAAAGGCTTCCGTCTGTCCCCATTCTTACAAATCTAACCCCTGCTTTTTTTAGTTCTTCAGGAGTAAGCCTTGCGTGGTTTAAGTCAGAATTAAGTGCAACAAGAGATGCAAATCTGTTTTCTTTAGGGTCATTAATTCCTAAAATATCGTCAGCAGACCAGTTGTTATCTTTTCTGTCTTTTACCATAACATAGGTATTGTTGTTGATAGTCACTACGTAAGGGTCAAGTGCTCTTCTTGCACCTGATTTCATCATTGCAACCATTCTTTCATCAGGTGCCGGAATTCCTGTTGACGGTAAATCAACAAATTCATTATATCCACGGGTTCTTATTGTATTTGCATCATTTAAAGGTCTTGTATTTTGGTAGTCGTAAACGTGGTCAGCGAAAACAGGTGTTGCTAAAATCGTTAAACATAATGCAATCAATAATTTTTTCATTTTTTTTACCTCATAATACTTTCATTCAATCCTTACATCTATTTAACGATAAAGAGGTAAAAATGTTCATTTTTTGTTAAGGAATGTTAAATTATT
>CAMHDG010000088.1 GCA_946183815.1 uncultured bacterium
GGTCTAACAGGTTTTGCAATGTTTTTTTAGTAATAGAATACCCCGCAGAAAAGATAAGAACTGCGACAGATATTGCAATAATCGGGTCAAGAACGGAATACCCCGTAATTTTTATAAGCACTAACCCGACAAGAACACCTAAAGAAGAATAAACATCTGTTCTTAAATGCTCCCCGTCAGCATACAAAGAAACGGAGTCAGACTCTTTTGCCACTTTAAATAACAAGGTGCTGACCACTATATTCATAACGACCGCAATAAACATTACAGAAATACCCAAAATATTTTCTGATTCCATGTTGATACCAAAAATAATCTTTTTAACAGCCTCGAATATAATAAAAACAGATGCAAAAATAATCAGCCCGCCTTCGATAAAGCCTGCCATATCCTCATATTTTCCATGTCCGTACGGGTGGTCAGTATCTGCAGGCTTTGATGATTTTGTGACTGAAAAAAAAGTCAAAATTGAGGCTAAAAAATCACTCATCGAGTGAACTGCCTCTGATATTATACTTATACTACCTGATACTATACCAACAAATATTTTTAAAACAGTCAGAATAATATTTGACGTAATTGATAAACCCGCTACAAATTTTTTCTTTTTACTTATATCCATAAAAATCCCTCAACATATCATTATAGCATAACAAAATTTAACTTGTAGAATATAGTATATAAAAATCTTTACATATTGGGTAAAATATATGTTTTTTATGATAGAATAAGGAACAAGGATAACGGCATGAGGAAAAGATTTCTATCATTTATAATAATTGGAATATTATCACAATGTATGGCATTTGCAGCCCCTTTTGATAATGGTATTATTCCGCAGGCGGGGACAATGAATACCCACGATATGGAAACCCTAAAAACAAAGATGATGGAAGAACAAGCGACAAAAGACTTTAAAAAATATAAGAAAAACAGAAAACAAAAAGAAAAAATAGAACAACAACAAAAAAAAGAGAAAAAAAAAGTTATTAAAGCCAAGGCGGAAGAATATGCAACAAAAGGGGTTTATGTAGAAAACATAAAAGTTTCACCGTCTCAGATATTAACCCAATCAGAAATTCAAGCAATTCTTGAAGAATATATAGGAACAAATGTCACCTTTGACCAATTACAAGGAATAGTGAAAGATTTAAACAGGCTCTATCTTCAAAAAGGATATGTGACAGCAAGGGCATATCTGCCGGAACAAACTATTGAAGGCGGAGTTATAAATATTGAACTTTTAGAGGGCAAATTTGGTAATACAAATGTCACTGGTAACCGTTGGACAAGAAAAAGTTATATCGAAAAACAACTTGATCTGAAAAAAGGTGAAGTTTTTGATATCGGATTATTAGAACAACGAATTTTAACCTTCAACAGATACAACGATACTGTTCAATTAACGGGCGATTTAGAAAAAGGTAAAGATGTGGGAACAACGGATGTAAATATTCGTACTCACGAAAAATTACCTTTTCACCTAACCGCACTTATGGATAATGCAGGACGTTCGACCATAGGTAAATTCAGAGCAGGGCTCATGCTCCAAGATGACAGCCTTTTAGGGTTCAGAGATAAACTCACAATAGGTGCGTATGCAAATAAAAACTCTGTTACCCCGTTTGCAGATTACAGTTTTCCTGTAAACAAAAAAGACGGCAGGATAGGGTTTAACTATTCTTCAAGTTTTTCTAAAATAGCACATGGTCCATACAGAATGTTCAACATCAAGAGCCGTTCGCATAACTATGCTCTTTATTTCAACCAACCAATAATAAGAAAACCGTGGATGGAATTTGCAAGTACGACATCAATCGGCTATAAACAAGCAACTACAAGATTTGATGGGTTTGATTTATATACAGATAAAATAACTTATGCCCAAACAGGCTTAAATTTTAGATACGACAGTAAGCGTGGTATCTGGTATCTTAACCAGTCTGTTGCGTATGCCTTCCCTATTTTTCAATCCCAATCAAATTATTTAAAATTAGAGGGTGGTTTATTAAGAATACACGATTTCGGACACGGAATTGTAGGAACAATAAGAGGAAACTATCAGGTTATCCCTAAAAATGTTGTTCCTTATATAGACCAGTTCTGTGCCGGCGGGGTTGCAACAGTCAGAGGGTATTCGGAAGGACTGCTAATCGGTCGTTCCGGCTACATTTTAAGCGGAGAAATTATGTTTCCGGTTCTTCCACGAACAATAAAAAGCAGAGATAAGAAAAAAGAAATTCCGTTTTTAGGAAGTTTTATGAAAATGTTCGGGTTTATAGATCACGCCTATGTGTTCCCATATAAAGGAGATGGCCCCGGGACACCAAGTTATAATTCTGACGATGTTTTAATCAGTATGGGGGTAGGATTCAGATTTCAATTACCAAAAGATATTTCTTTGAGAATTTGCTGGGGTTTTCCGCTAATGAGAAACAACTATGAGGAAAACAGAAAGTGCGGCAGATTTCATTTTGAATTATCCGTAACCCCTGACTTTGACGCTCTTGTTAAATTAAGAAAGCCTAAAGGGGTTCAAAACGTGAAAATTGATGATAACAATAAAATAGCAAATGAAAATAATGATAAAAATAAAATTGTAAAAACAACAGTTATCAAAAGTTTAAACCCTGCGGATGTTACATACGAAAGAGCCCCTCACAGAGTTAAAAAATTCAAAGATACAACTGTATTTACTGAACTATGGAACACTGTGTCATCTGAAATAAAAGAAGTTGAACCTATTACATTCCATCCGAAAGTTATGCCAAATCTCTGCGAAGCAATACTTTCCGAAGCAAGCATTCTTGTGGTTAAATAATAAGCATTTTTCACTATTTAGTTTATAATTACATTATAAAAAATATTGAGGTATGTATGCAAAACAATGTGCTGATGCCTGGCGATACTGCCGGTAACTACGATAAAAAATGGACTAAGACTTTTGATTTAACTTTTCTTATAATATGGTTTCTGTTATTTGCAGTTTTGCTATTCTGGACAATAGTATTTGACCCTGATTTATTTAACGAAAGAGCCTTCTTTTTAAGAGCAGGGATAAAACTTTTCATAATGATGGTATTGGCTTTGGCAGGCGGAATGTTATGCAGACATTATTGCGATACTAATGACAAAGGGTATATAACAACTCCTAAAAATAATTGGTTTAAAGTGAACTACACCAGAAAAATTCAACATTTTGCGGCATATCTTGTCCCGTTATTAAGTCCGCCAACCGCACCGCTCGGAATACTTCCTCATCTTTGGGAATCGTTGTTTGTACTTTTTATGTTTTTGGTGCTGATAAAACCTGTAAGAGAATTTTCAACATTCTTTATGTTGCAGTTTAATTCGTTAGACAGAATAGAAGATCGACCTAATACTTTAAAATGGATAGTTTTAGGTAATATATTACCGGGGTTATTGATTATAACGGTATTCAAGCAACTTTTTGAAACTTATTTAAACCTACCGTTACTGGCATCGATAGTTGTTCTCACTGTTGCAATAGGTGATGGACTTGCAGAGCCTGTCGGGACATATTTAGGTAAGAAAAAATATGTAGTTCCGTCTTGGAATTTAAAACACAGATATGTTCGTTCTTATGCGGGTAGTGCCTGTGTCTATATAGCAGCCGTTGTATTTTTACTGCTGTTTAAGCATCAATTTGCAAACCTAAAAGAATTTTGGTCGGCAATGATTTTGTTTCCGCCTGTTATGACTCTATCAGAAGCCTTTGCTCCACATTCAATGGATACTCCAATCATGATGTTAATAGGTTTTTCTTTGCTGTTTGGAATTTGTTCAATTTTTTAATAACAAGACAATTTCAGTAAAAACAAATTTATTAAACATTATTATTTGAAACAAACTCTTTTACTATTGAAAGATTATTTGTGCTGTCTTTTACACCAACATCATAAATCGCCTGCAATTTTTTCAAATCTTTTTCTACACGTTTCATTTTTATTTTTTCGCTCGGTCTGAAAACAATTATCCTGCCGTCACTTTCATATTGCTTTATTAAATTCAGGGTTTCATTGTATTTAATATAAACCTCTTTTGCGGTTTTTACAAAATTAGGATAATTTTTGTAAACCAACCCGAACGGCATAAAAGATTTTGTTTTAAAGTAGCCTTCCGGTCTTGTCAGAATAACAATTATCTTTTCATATCCCATATCAAGTGCTTTTTTGAAAGGAATAGGGTCACTCAGCGCACCGTCTAAATAATTATTTCCGTCAATCTCTACTAAATTAGACACAAACGGCATAGAGCCTGATGCTCTTAAATATTCCATATTCTTTCTTGCATCATCTATATTTATATATTCAGCCTTTCCCGTTCCGACATTAGTAACAACAGCGTAAAAATCGACATCAGAATTATTATATGTTTCAAAATCAAGCGGATCTAATACATTAACAAGGGTATCAAAGCAAAATTCTCTGTTCATAATATCGCCTGTTGTAACAAGTGAATACATACCCATATACCGCTTATCGTGAGCATACTTTAAGTTATATCTCAATGCCCTGCCTATCTGATTAGATTTATAGTTTATCCCAAATAATGCACCTGCTGACACCCCAAATATAGCATCAACTTTAATGTCATTTTCCATAAACACATCTAAAACACCCGCTGTATATAAACCACGCAAAGCCCCGCCTTCAAGGACTAATGCAATTTTATTTTTGTTATCCGACTGATTATTAATCATAGTTCTACTTTCTGTTGTTTATAATAGATTTGATAATTATATATAATGTTACAGTTGGTAATTTGTCACTGCAAGTGCGTGAGCGGGAGAAAACGCCAATTTGCTCCCGCTCCCGCGAAAAATCTTTGATTTTCGTGGCAGTCCATATTTTACATTTAATCGGCTGGATTGCTTCGTGCAAAGCAGTCGCAATGACATTTACAGTATTATAGTATATAATTCCCCAATATTATTTTATAGCAAACATCAAATAATAACTACAAACAACTATTTGCTCGCCGGTCGTTGTCAACATTGTATATAGTTACCTATAATTAAAAAATACATTTCTAAATAAATTTTCATAGGCAAACTCTTTATCCGGTTTCACTTTTTGCCAGTTTGTTTATAACAAGAGTTATACTAAATTTTATAAATTATAATCCACTAATGACAATAAAAAATCGGGTTGAATGTTATATTCAACCCGATTTTTACACATAGTTTATATTAATATTCAAACGTATGAGTCTGTCCTTGTTTTATAACCGTAAACTTAAGCGGTTTAGGATCACTTTTGAATTTTAAACAAAGTATTCTCATTGAAGAATTTGCTTTTAAATCATAGTTTTCAGGTAATGAATGAGCATACCTTGTAGATTCTTTGATTACTCTTGCAAGCCTTACATTGTTTGCAACAGTAAAGCCTAAGGACAAACCACCTGTTGCAACCGCTAACGGAACACCTAAATTATCCGCAAGGTCTAATCTGTCCATATCAACAAATGTTGATGTCGTAACATCTTTTATCCCAGCAAGTCTTTCCGAGTAAACTTTTTCTACTTTTATGTCAGAATCCGAATCGTTTTTAACAATATATTCAAATGCATGAACATATTTATTTTCTTTATTTTTTAAACGATATTCATTAACGGTAACCGTAACACCTGCATCCGCATTATAAAAATTTTCTGAATCAACGCAGGTTAAATCTATCGGATCATTGTCCTCAGAATACGGAAGAGAAGATGTCTTATCATTTCCTTTTGACAACTTATCGTTTAGTTTACTCATACCTTTTTTAAGAGGTTTTAAACCATCAGGAAGCGTAAATAAACCATCTAAAGCACCAGATCTTGCATAATCTACAAAATCAAACTTATATTCTTTGTATGCTTCATCATCATCAAGTGTCTCGTATTCATAATTTTGACTGTCAAAGAATTGTGTAACACCATTATTATCTTTGTCATATTTTGTATCAGTTACAATATACACATCAGTATCATGCAAAGCAGGATAGAATTTTATATAATAATGCTCATCTTCGTAGGTTGCATAATATGCATTTCTTGCAAGTTTCTTAACCGATGCTTCACTACCTAAAAGGTTATCAACAACAGGAATAACTGCCCTTATATTTTGATGTTTTATTCTGTATGCATGATAGTCTTTAATCATACCTGCGGCATTTGCAGTTGCAGAGAATAACACAAGCAAAGATACGACCAAAAAGCCTTTTAACATTTTTTTCATATTAGTTTTTCTCCTCTGTTACTAATTCAACACTTTCTTCTTTTTCTTTTATATTTCTCACATATAATTCATCAAGCAACACACAAATTGTTGCAGCCATTGCAGGTCCAAAAAGAACCCCGATAAAACCAAAATATTTTCCGCCTAAAATTAACGACAAGAAAATAATAGTCGGATGTAAATCCATTAATTTACTGAATGCGTAAGGTCTGACTAAATTGTTTTCAACAAGTTGTGCCAAAACCATAACAACACTTTCTTCTTTTTCTTTTGAGTTTGCTGTTTTCTTTACTCTGTTT